>NZ_VLJQ01000054.1:0-18748 GCF_007829375.1 Nocardioides sp. J9
GCGGGCCTGGAGGGTGTCCATGAAACCGGAGGAGGAGCGGCCGCCGCGGGAGCGACCGGCGCGACCGCCGTCGACGACGCCGAAGCCCGAGGGGTGGGCGGCGACGTGGGGGTCGGGGGTGCCGCCGGTGCGCTGGCCGCGGAGGGCGGAGAGCAGGACGGTGGCGGAGCCGAGCATCACGACGAAGCCGGCGACGCCGACGGGCCAGTAGCCGCTGACCGCGCCGCCCATCATCACGGCGATGCCGGCGGCGAAGGCGATGCCGGCGAGGATGGCGCGGCGGCGTGCCGCAAGGCGCTGCGTGGTTCCGCGCAGCGTCGAGGCGAACTTCGGGTCCTCCTCGCTGAGCGCCCGCTCCATCTGCTCGAGCAGGCGAAGCTCCTCTTCTGAGAGTGGCACCGGTTCCTCCGACACGTCGTCGCTGACTGTCCTCCAAGTGTAGGCAGGCAACTCCTGCCGGGGTAGGGCTACCCCGAAAATCCGTTGCCAGACGGTCCGGGCGGACCTCAGCGGATGGCCTGAACGGGCCATCCCGGAGGGCGTGGGGCGGAGTCGGCGGTGGTGAGCAGGCTGGCCCTGCGGACGGCGGCGGAGCCGAAGCGGTCGGCGGCCCGGTCGACGGCCCGGTCGGCGTCCGGCCACCCGGGGTCGCGCTCGTCGAGGGCGAGCTGGCGGCTGTCGCCGTCACGGAGCCGGCGCAGGCCCTCCACACGGACGCCGAGGAGGCGGACGGCGGGGCGGCGCGGGGCCAGGGCGTCGAGGACGGTGTCGAGCAGGGTGACGGCGGTGTCGTAGACCTCCTGGGTGACGTCGGTGGGCTCGCGGAGGGTGCGGGAGCGGTGCAGGGTGCTGAAGTCGCTGAACCGGACGGTGAGGGCGACGGTGCTGCCGACCCGGCCGGCGGCGCGGACCCGGGCGGTGACGCGGGAGGCGAGGCGGAGCAGCTCGCGGCGCAGGCGAGCGCGGTCGCTGATGTCGACGGCGAGGGTGTGCTGGGAGCCCATGCTCCCCTCGGGTTCGCCCTCGCCGAAGCCGAAGGCGCCGGTGCCGCCGGGACGCAGCTCGGAGCGGTCGGTGCCGTGGGCGAGGGCGTGCAGGTGGCTGCCGAGGTGGCCGCCGAGCATCCGGCGCAGCTGGTCGACGGGGAGCGCGGCGACGTCGCCGACGGTCACCAGGCCGAGCCGGTGCAGACGCTGGCGGGTGGCCTCGCCGACGCCGTGGAGGACACCGACGTCGAGGGGGTGCACCTCGGCGGCGAAACGCTCGGGCGCGATGGTCCGCACGCCGTCGGGCTTGGCGAGGCGGCTGCCGAGCTTGGCGACGGAGACGGTCGCGGCGATGCCGACCGAGCAGGTGATGCCGTGCTCGGCGCGGATGCGGGAGCGCAGCCGCTCGGCGACGGCCTCGGGGGTGCCGAAGAGGCGACCGGCGCCGCGGACGTCGAGGAAGGCCTCGTCGAGGGAGGTCACCTCGACGACGGGCGTGACGGTGCGGAAGGTCTCCATGATCGCCTTCGACACCGGGGTGAGCACCGCGAAGTCGGGCGGCATGGTGACCGCGTGCGGGCACAGGCGGTGGGCCTCGGTGCCGGACATGCCGGAGCGGATGCCGAACCGGCGGGCGGGGTAGTTCGCCGAGAGCACCACGCCCCGGTGCCCGCCGCCGACGACGACGGGCACGTCGTGCAGCTCGGGGCGGTCGCGGATCATCACCGACGCGTAGAACGCGTCCATGTCGACGTGCAGGATCGGGCACGTCGGCGGGGGTGCCGGGTCCCACGACCCGGTCATGGCTCCGCACCCCGCCGGGGCGCGGGCTCAGCCGCGGGTCGCCAGGAGGTGCAGCTGGGTCGCGAGCGGGAGGTACTCGGCGCGGTCCGCGACGGCGCGCTCGAGCTCGACGAGGGCCGCGGCGGCGCCGGGCTCGATGTCGACGAGGGCGGCGGGCACCAGGTCGGCGAAGACCCGGACGCCGTGGATCGCGGTGGGGACGAAGCCGGCCGGGGCGAGCAGGGCCTCGAGCTCGCCGGCCGTGAACCGGCGCCCCGTGCGGCCGTCGACCGCCGACTGGTCGTCGAGCAGGCCGAGCGCCTGCTGGAAGTGCCCGGCCATCGCGCGGGCGAGCACGGCCGCGTGGCGCTGGCCGACGACGAGGCTGAGCAGGCCCTGGGGGCGCAGCACCTCGCCGATCCGGGCGAGCGCGAGGGCCGGGTCGACCACCTCGAGGACACCGTGGCAGAGCACGACGTCGGCGGACCCGGCGCCGACCACGTCGACGAGGTCGGTGACGTCGCCCTGCAGGCCGACGACGTCGAGGTCGGCCTCCTTGGCCCGACGGGCGAGCGCCGCGAGGGCGTCCGGGCTCGGGTCGACCACCCGCACGCGGTGGCCCGACTCGGCCAGCCGGACGGCGAACCCGCCGGKCCCGCCGCCGAGGTCCACCACGTCCCGGGGGCCGCCGGCCAGGGCCGCCTCGAGGGCGTCCCAGACGACGGCGGTCCGCACCGAACCGCGCTGCTCGCGAGTGGCCATGCCCCGAACACTAGCGGTCACTCACCCCGCGGCCCGGTCGACCACCCGCACGCCGACCGGCACGTGCGGAGTGAGGCCCAGGGACTGCTCGACGAGGGCGAGGAAGCGGTCGGCGTCGCGGACCAGGTCGTCGGCCTCGCGGCCGGTGACCGCACGGGAGGAGCCGGCCTCGGCCGCGGCGCGCTTGGCTGCGCCGGCGGCGAAGAAGGTCGCCCACTCCCCCATCTCGGGCGCGACCTCGGCGAGCAGCACCCAGGCGTTCTTCTGCGCGCGGCGGCGGGTCGCGGTCGGCCGGGCCCGCGCGGACAGGAGCGCGGCGGCGGCGCGGAGGGCGGCGACGTGGGCGCAGGCGTAGCGGGTCGCCACGTCGACCGCGGCGACGGCCTCGCTGAGCGACTCGGCCGAGCGGAGCAGGTAGTTGTGCGTGGTCGCCGGCAGCGTGTCGGGACCGAGCGGGAAGGACGGTGCCACGGTGTTCTCCTTCGAGTGCCGTTCGAACACGTGTTCGAACACCTCGAAGGTACACCCGCGCTCCGACGCAACGTCAAGGGTCGCGCCCGGGCGTGCCGCTCAGGAGGCCGCGCCGGCCTCCTGTGCCGCGTCGGACGAACGTGACGACCGGCTCGTCCGCAGGGAGGCCTCCGGCGGCTCGACCGCCTCCTCGGCGTACTCGCTGTGCAGGCGCATGTAGTGCCAGCTCTGGGGGTGCCAGAGGAAGACGAGGGTGACCGAGCAGATCACGGCGCCCGCGATCGCGGCCCACTCGACCAGGGCCGGCGGCTCGGTGCGCACGGTGGCGACGGTGACGAGGAAGACGCCGAAGACGATGATCGCCAGGAAGTGGCGCGCCCAGTTGTGGCCACCGCGGTAGAGCGCGATGAGGGTCGCGGCCATGACGGCGGTCGTGCCGTAGAGCACGAGGATCACGGGCACGAACTCGACGGGCTGGACGGTGCTGTCGCCGACCTGCATCGGGGACCACACGGCCCCGAGATCGTCGCGCTTGACCAGGACCATCACGCACACGGCGAGGCCAGCGGCCACGAGGAGCCACAGCAGCCAGCACGCCGCGTCGACGGCCGGTGGTCGCTTGGTCATCCGTTCCTCCTGCATCAGCCCGTCCCGGCCTCGATAGGGTCTGCCCCATGTCGGCCGAGCATCCTTCGATCGCCCGGTTCCGCGCGGAGCACCAGCGCCGCGGCGGACGGGGCGAGATCGTCATTCTGCCCGACTCCGTCCACACCGCCGCACTGGCCGCCGAGGCACTCGGCTGCGAGGTCGGCGCGATCGCGAACAGCCTGCTCTTCGAGGCCGACGGATCCCCCGTGCTGATCCTCACCTCGGGAGACCACCGCGTGGACACGAAGCTCACCGCCGAGCGGATCGGGCGCGGCAAGCTGCGCCGCGCCTCGCCGGACTTCGTGAAGGAGCACACTGGCCAGGTGATCGGTGGCGTCTCGCCGATCGCGCACCCGGCACCGGTCCCGACCTACCTCGACACCTGGTTGCAGCGGTACGACGTCGTGTGGGCCGCCGCGGGTCACCCGGCTGCCGTCTTCTCCACGTCGTACGACGAGCTGCTGGCCATGACCGGCGCGACCCCCGTCGAGGTGGAGTAGTGGCGCGGGTCGTCGTCGTCGGCGGAGGCCTCGGCGGCATGGCCACCGCGGCCCGGCTGGCCAAGCAGGGCCACCAGGTCGCGCTGCTCGAGGCGGGCCCGCGGCTGGGCGGTGCCCTCGCGCCGGTCGAGCAGGACGGCTACCGCTGGGAGGGCGGGCCGGCGACGACCCTGGTCCCGGCGGCGCTGCGCGACCTGTTCCGCAAGACCGGCCGGCCCCTGGAGAAGGAGCTGGCCGGGGAGCTCGAGCCGGTCGCCGTGCTGCGCGAGCACCGCTTCGAGGACCGCACGTCGGTCCGGCTGCCGGGCGGCTCGCGGGCCGACCAGATCGCGGCGTTCGACGAGCTCGGCGCAGGCCTGGGCGAGGTGTGGGCGCGCCACGTCGACCTCTACGGGGCGGTGTGGGACGTCCTGCGCCGTCACTACGTGGAGGCACCGGCAGAGCCTGCGGACCGTCGCAGCCTGCCCAGGGAGCTCGACGACCTCTTCGCCATCCGCGAGACGCTGCACAAGCGGCTGCGCCACGACTTCCGCGACGAGCGGCTGGCCCTCGTGGCCGGCCACCTCCCCCGCGCCGAGGGCCACGACCTGCGCAACGTGCCGTCGTGGGTCGGCGTCGGCTCCTACCTGGAGCAGACCTTCGGCGGGTGGCGCGTGCCCGGCGGCATGTGCCGGCTCGCCGACCTCCTGGAGGCGCGCCTGGCGACCCGTGGGGTCACCGTGCGCACCGGCACCGAGGTGGCCGACGTGGTCGTGCGCGGGGGCCGCGCCGTCGCGGTGCGCACCAGCGAGGGCGATGCGGACGCCGACGTCGTCGTGGTCGCCGTCGACCCGCGCCGGCTGCCCGCGCTCGCGGGCCACGTGCAGAAGACGATGCCGGCCCTCCCGCCCGTCGTCACGCACCTCGGCCTGACCGGCGACGTCCCGCCGTTGGAGCACGAGGTCGTGTTCAACGCCGAGCCGATGATCTCGGTGCGCCCCGGTGTCTCCGCGCCGGAGGGCGGCACGGCGTGGACCCTGCACGGGCGCGGCAAGATCGCCGAGGACATGACCGTGGCGCTGGCCCGGCACGGGCTCGACGTGCGCGACCACGTCGTCACCCGCGTCGACCTCACGCCTCGCGACCTCGTCCAGCACTGGAACGGCTCGCCGCTGGGCGTGCTGTGGCAGGGCCGGGGCACCGTCCGCAGCCGGCTCGGGCCGACCACGCCGGTGGCCGGGGTCTACCTCGCCGGTGCGCACGGTGCGCCGGGGGCGGGGGTCCCGTTCGTGACGCAGTCGGCCGCGCTGGTCGCCGGGCTGGTCGGCCCCGCCTGAGCGGGAGCCCCCGGCCGGACCACGGTGCGGCGCGGTGAGGCGGTCAGACGGTGATCTGCAGCGCCTCGAAGATCTCGAGCGTCGCCTTGGACCGGTTGAGCGTGTAGAAGTGCAGCCCCGGCGCGCCGCCGACGAGCAGCTCGTCGCACAGCTCGGCGGCGAGCCGGATGCCCTCGGCCCGCACGGCCGCGGGGTCGCCGTCGTAGGCGCTGATCCGGTCGACGACCGGCTGCGGCACGCTCGTGCCGATCAGCTCGCCCTGGCGGCGGATCGCGCTGAGGTTCAGGATCGGCATGATGCCCGGCAGGATCGGGATGTCCACGCCGCGGGCGCGCACCCGGTCGACGAGGCCGAAGTAGTCCTCGGCGCGGAAGAACATCTGGGTGACCGCGAACTCCGCACCGGCCCGCGCCTTGGCGACGAGCACGTCGGCGTCGGCGTCGAGCGACTCCGCGGACGGGTGGCCCTCCGGGAACGCGGCGACACCGACCCGGAAGTCGCCGCGCGAGCGGGCGAGCTCAACGAGCTCGATCGCGTAGTTGAGGCCGCCGTCGGTCGGGGTCCACTCGGCGCGCGGTCCCTCCTGCGGGTCGCCGCGCAGCGCCATCACGTGGTTGACGCCCTCGCGGCCGTAGGCGTCGAGGATCGCCTCGAGCTCGCCGCGGGTGTGGCCGACGCAGGTCAGGTGCGCCATCGGGATCAGCGAGGTCTCCCGGGCGATGCGGCCGGTGATCGCGACGGTCTTGTCCCGCGTGCTGCCGCCGGCGCCATAGGTCACCGAGACGAAGGTCGGGCGGTACGGCTCGAGCGCGCGGATCGCGTCCCAGAGCTGGACCTCGCCGGCCTCGTCCTTCGGCGGGAAGAACTCGAAGGAGAACGAGCGACCGCCCTCGCGGATCAGCTCGCCGAGCGAACGCCCTGCACCTGTCGTCATGGGCCGCAGTGTAGGTGGAACAGGTTGTCGCCACCCCATCATCTCGCAGGTGGATACCGTCACTAGGCTGGCCGGGTGACCGACCAGCGGTGGGACCCGACCTCCTTCCGGGCGGGCGTCCAGGCCACGCTCGACGCCTTCCTGGCCGAGCAGGCCGACCGGCTGGCACCGCTGGGCGCCGACGCGTCGCGACTGCTGACCGAGGCCCGGGCGACCGTGTCGGGCGGCAAGCGCTTCCGCGCCGCCTTCTGCCAGTGGGGCTACGCCGCCGTCGCAGGCGTGCCCGACGGTGACGACGCGAGCGCCGTGCTGCGCGCCGCGGCGGCCCTGGAGCTGCTGCACGCGAGCGCGCTGGTCCACGACGACCTGATGGACGCCTCCGACACCCGCCGCGGCCGCGCGGCGACCCACCGTGGGTTCGAGGCCGAGCACCGCGCCGACGGCTGGCGCGGCGACCCGGTGCAGTACGGCGCCGCGGCGGCCATCCTGCTCGGCGACCTGCTGCTCTCGTGGGCCGACGAGCTGGTCCGGCGCTGCGGGCTGGGCTGGGACCGGGTCGGCCCCGCGCTCGAGGTCTTCGACCTGTGCCGCTCCGAGGTGATCGCGGGCCAGTTCCTCGACGTGTCGGTGCAGGCGCGCGGGCGCGCGACCGTCGAGCAGGCCACGACCGTGCTGCGCTACAAGTCGGCGAAGTACTCCATCGAGCGGCCGCTGCACGTCGGCGCCGCCCTGGCCGGCGCCGGGCCGGCGACGCTGGAGCGGCTCACCGCCTTCGGCCTGCCGCTCGGTGAGGCGTTCCAGCTGCGCGACGACCTGCTCGGCGTCTTCGGTGACCCGGCCACCACCGGCAAGCCGGCCGGGGACGACCTGGTCGAGGGCAAGCGCACCGTGCTGGTCGCGCTCGCGCTGCAGGGCGCCGGTGCCGACGACGCCGCCCGGCTCGACGCCGCGCTCGGCACCGCGCTCGACGAGGACGCCGTCGCGGAGCTGCGCCGGATCATCGACACCAGCGGCGCCCGCGAGCAGGTCGAGACGATGATCGCCGACCTCGCCACCACGGCGGTCGGCGCGCTGCGCACCGGCCAGGCCGAGGAGGGCTGGGACGCCGGGGCCTGCGAGGTGCTCGAGCAGCTCGCCACCGCGGCCACCCGCCGCACCCGCTAGTCGGCCACCGGCCAGCGGCCAGCGGTCAGTCGGCCACTAGTCCAGCAGCGGTACGACGTCCGCGGGTCCCGGCCCGCGCAGCAGCACCTCGACGGCCGGGTCGTCGTCGGCCCGGCTGCCGAGCACCTCGACGAGCACGGCGAAACGCCGCGGGTCGGCGTGCGCGAAGCCGCCCCAGGCGTCCCACAGCAGCACCGTCGGCGTGCCGAGGTCGCGCAGGCAGTCGTTGAGGGCGTCCAGGTTGCGGCCGTAGTGCTCCGGCAGCACCAGCGCCCTGCCGATCGCGTCCAGCACGGCCGGCAGCTCCTCGAGGCCCGCGCCGTCGACGTACCCGAACGCCCAGCCGGCGTGCTCCACCGCGTGCTCGACATCGACCACGTCGAGCGCGGAGTCCCAGCGGTGCACGCCCGGGGCGTGCCGGCCGGCGAGGACGGCAGCGAGACCGCTCACGGGGTCACCTCCGGATCCGCTCGAAGGACTGGTAGTGGTCCTCGGTCCAGTAGAGCTCTCCCCCGTCGCCGGCGACGATGCGCCGCGCGCCGCGGTGGCTGAGCCCGGGCGTCTCGACGGTGTACTCCCGGTAGTAGCCGCGAGGCCGGTCCGGGAGCAGTCCCTCGAAGTTGCCGAAGGACTGGTCGTCGTTCCGCGGGTACGGGAACGGCCCGCCGGCGTCGATCAGGTCGACGGTCTCGGCGGCCTCGCGGGGCAGGTCGGCGAGGTCGACGTACGGCAGCCCGTGCTCGTCGACGGACGAGGTCGGGGACCGGGCACCGTCCGTCGGCGTGGCGACCGCGCTGGAGTCCTCGCGGGCGGTGCCGCCGTCCTCGTCGTCGCCCTGGGACTGCAGCCACCACAGCCCCGCGAGCAGCAGGAGGGTGACGAGGGTCGAGAGGACCTGGCTGGTCCGCCTCCCGGGGCGCGGCACCGGGTTCGGCCTCAGAAGGCGAGCGCCTGGGCGCGCCGCTTCACCTCGGCGCCGCGGTTCTCGCGCAGGGCGTCGATCGGGCGGCCCGGGAGGTCGGCGTCGAGGAAGATCCACGCGATGCACTCGCGGTCGTCGAAGCCGTTGTCGTGCAGCACGGTCAGCAGGCCCGGCAGGCCCTTGACCGGCTCGCCGTCGACGATGAAGAGCGCCGGGATGCCCTGCGGCCGGCCCTTCGCGGGGACGGCGGCCGCCAGCTGGTGGTCGCGCACCATGGTGCGCACCTTGGCGGGCGTCACGCCGATCTGCGCGGCCGCCTCGTCCCAGGTCAGCCACTCCTCGACGAGGACGGACAGGTCCTGCTCGGCCAGCGGTGCGTCGCTCATGCACCCATCTTCCCCCACCGGGCGGTCGAGGATCACACCGGCGTGGCCGCCCGGCGAGCGTGGCCCGGCGCCGTACCATGGCCGTTCCGGTCCACTTCCCCGGCCGGTCCAGAGGAACCGCACAGGAGGGTCGCTGTGCACAAGGACGAGCGTGCCCGCGGCGAGGCGGCCGCGCGGCGTGGCGACCCCGCGGGCACCTCCCGGACCGAGGACCACCTGAGCGGCCGCCTGCTCGACGGCCGCTACCGGGTCGGGCCGCGCATCGCCCGCGGCGGCATGGCCAGCGTCTACGAGGCCGTCGACACCCGCCTGGACCGCACCGTCGCGGTGAAGGTCATGCACCCCGGCCTCGGGGACGCCACGACGCAGGAGGATTCCTTCGCCCGCCGCTTCGTGCGGGAGGCCAAGGCGGCCGCCGGGCTGTCCCACCCGAACGTCGTGGCGGTCTACGACCAGGGCCGCGACGAGGCCGGCGACGGCACGACCTACCTGGTCATGGAGTACGTCCCCGGCCACACCCTGCGCGACACGATCACCAAGGAAGCGCCAATGTCGCCCGAGCGGGCGCTGGCCATCCTCGACCCCGTGCTCTCCGCGCTCGGCTCGGCCCACCGCGCCGGGCTGATCCACCGCGACGTGAAGCCGGAGAACGTGCTGATCGCCGACGACGGGCGGATCAAGGTCGCCGACTTCGGCCTGGCCAAGGCGGTCAGCGCGGAGACCCAGCACACCGCGACCAACGGCGTGCTGATCGGCACCGTCTCCTACCTCGCGCCCGAGCTGGTCGTCGAGCAGCGTGCCGACGCCCGCGCCGACGTCTACGCCGCCGGCGTGATCCTCTTCGAGCTGCTGACCGGCACCAAGCCACACACCGGCGAGACGCCGATCGCCGTCGCCTACCGCCACGTCCACCACGACGTGCCGCCGCCGTCCTCGGTCGTGCCCGGCCTGCCGGCGTACGTCGACGCGCTGGTCGCCCGGGCGACCACCCGCGACCCGAGCCTGCGCCCGGCCGACGCCACGGTGCTGCTGCACCACGTGCACCGGGTCGCCCAGGCCCTGCACGACGGGGTCCGCGAGGACCCCGAGCTCGTCGCCGACCTGCTGCCGTCGGCGCGCTCGGTCGACGGCGACACCACGCCCGAGCCGGTCGGCTCGCTGCTGGCGCAGGCGCCGGGCCTGCTGCCGGCGCCGACCGCGCCCCGGGCGGGCACCGCCACCCGCGACACCGACGGCGAGCGGACCTCGGTCATCCCGGCGTCCGCCGCGTCCCCGGCGGAGCGCACCGCGCGCCGCCCGCGCCAGGGGGCGGCCCCCGCCGCGGTGGCCGCCCGTCCGGGGCCGGATGGCGACCACAACGGCCCCGGCGCCGCCGGTGCCCACGGGGCCGGGCGGCGCCGCAGCCGCCGCGGCCTGGTGCTCACCCTCGTCGTCGCGCTGGTCCTGGCCGGCCTCGGCGCCGCCGGCTACTGGTTCGGCTGGGGGCGCTACACCTCGACGCCCGGCGTCGTCGGCCTCGAGCAGGCCGCCGCCGAGACGAAGCTCGACGACGCCGGCCTCGGCGCCACGATCGAGGAGGTCCACTCCGACAACGTCGCGGCCGGGCACGTCGTCTCCACCGATCCCCGCCCGGGCGCGCGGATCCTGCCCGGTGACGACGTCACCCTCACCGTCTCGCTCGGCCCGGAGGTCTACGACGTCCCCGACCTCGCCGGGCTGACCGTCGAGGACGCCGAGCAGTCGCTCGCCGAGGTGCGGATGGTGCTCGGCCGCCAGGTCGAGCGCTGGTCCGAGACCGTGCCGAAGGGTCGGGTCATCCGCAGCCGCCCGGCCTTCGGCACCGACGCCGCGAAGGCGCTGCCCGTCGACACCGCGGTCGCCGTCGTGGTCAGCAAGGGACGCAAGCCGATCAAGGTCGGCAGCTGGGCCGGTCGCGACGCCGAGAAGCTGGAGAAGACGCTCGAGGGGCGTGGGCTGCAGGTCAAGGTCGTCGACACCGAGTACAGCGACGACGTGCCGCAGGGCCACGTCATCAGCCACACCCCCAAGGCCGGCAGCACGCTCTACAGGGGCGACGAGGTCGAGCTGGTCGTGTCCAAGGGGCCCGAGCTGGTCACCGTCCCCTCGGTGCGCTACTCCTCCACCTCCTCCGCGGTCGAGAAGCTCGAGGACCTCGGCTTCAAGGTGAAGAAGGAGCGGGCGTCGATCTACCTCAGCGGCCAGGTCGCGTGGGACACCGAGCCCGGCTCGGGCGCCCGCGTGCGCAAGGGCAGCACGATCATCCTCTACGTCGTCTGAGGCGGCGACCGTGACCGACCGCGGCGCCCGCCGTACCTCCCTGCTCGCCGCCCTGGCGCTGCTCGCCATGACCGCGTCGTGGGGCTCGACGTTCTTCCTGATCAAGGACCTGCTCGACCGGGTGCCCACGGTCGACTTCCTCGCCGTGCGCTTCCTCGTCGCCGGCGCCGCGATGCTGCTCGTCGCGCCGCGCGCGGTCGCCCGCCTCTCCCCCGAGGTGCGCCGCAGGGCGCTGGTGCTCGGCGCTCTGTACGGCGTCGCGCAGATCCTGCAGACCGCCGGGCTCGCGCACACGCCAGCGAGCGTGTCCGGCTTCATCACCGGCCTCTACGTCGTCGCGACGCCGGTGCTCGCCGCCGTGGTGCTGCGCACGCGGATCAACGGCCTGACCTGGGCGGCGGTCCTGCTGGCGACCGCGGGTCTGGGCGTGCTCACCCTCGACGGCTTCTCGATCGGCTACGGCGAGGCGATCACCCTCGTCGCGGCGCTGCTCTACGCCGCGCACATCGTCGGCCTCGGCGCCTGGTCCACCGCGTCGGACGCGCTGGGCATGTCGATCCTGCAGGTGCTGGTCATCGCGGCGATCTGCCTGGCAGCCGCGCTGGTGACCGGCGAGCGCGGCGTGGTGCTGCCCGACCGCGGCGCGGACTGGGTGTCCCTGGTCTACATGGCGCTGGTCGCCGGTGCCGCGGCGATGCTCGCCCAGACCTGGGCGCAGTCGCACCTGCCGCCCACCCGCAGCGCGATCATCATGAGCATGGAGCCGGTGTTCGCCGCGTTCTTCGCCGTCCTGCTCGGCGGGGAGCAGGTCACCGCACGGATGGCGGTCGGCGGGCTGATGGTGCTGACGGCGATGCTCGTCGTCGAGGCGCTCCCGCGGCGCAAGGTGGAGGCCGAGGTCACCCACCTCGCCGTCTAGCCGCACCCGGCCGGACGCCCCCACTGGCGCTCGGCGCCGACCCGGCGCACCATGGAGGACGGGGGTTCGTCGTCCCTGAGGAGTCGCCATGGCCGGTCACGTCATCCACGTCCACACCACCATCCCGGCGCCACCGGAGCGGGTCTGGGAGGTCATCACCGACGTCGGCCACGCCGACCAGGTGCTGCGCAGCGTCCACGACAGCGAGGTGCTCACCGACGGCGGCTACGACGTCGGCACCACCTGGCGCGAGCGGCGCACCCTGTTCGGGCACCGCGGCCCGGAGGAGCTCCACGTCGTCGAGGCCCAGGCGCCGGTCCGCACCGTGGTCGAGGCCGAGGTGGGCGACGACGTCATCCGCACGTCGTACCGCCTGACCCCGACGCCGGACCACCAGCGCACCCGGCTGGCGATGACCACGACGGTCGAGATGAGCCACCGCTCGCCGGTGTCGCGCGCCGTCTGGGCGATGTTCGGCGGCTTCAGCTACGACCGCAGCCGCAAGGTGCTCGAGCACGACCTGGAGGACATCGAGGCGGAGGCCTGCCGGCGCGCCGCCGCGGCCGGCTGATACCCCGACAGCGGTTCCGTTCCACGGTCCGCGGCGCGGTCGGGGTACGGTGACCCGCGAGATGACCACCCCGACGTACTGCACCAGCTGCGGGCATGAGCTCGGGGTCGGGCGGTTCTGCACGAATTGCGGCAGGCCCGTGCCCGGCCGACACCCCGAGGCGGCGCCCGCCCCCGGTGCTCCCCCGGCGCCGGTGACCGAGCGCGCGCCGGAGCCCCGCGGCCCGGTCGTCCCGCCGCCGGTGAGCCAGGTGCCGCCGGCCGCGCGCTACCCCCTGTACGCCGACGACGCGCCGACCCGTACGGCGCCGACGGTGGCCGCTCGCCCGGTCCCTCCGGGACCGCGCCCGTCCGGTCCGCCGCCGTCCGGTCCGCCGCCGGCCGGTCCACCCCCGTTCGTCGCGCCCGCCCACGGCGCTCCCGCGCCGCGGCGCTCCACCCCCGGCTGGCTGCCGTGGGTCGCGGCCGTGGTGGTGCTCGCGCTGGTCGCCGGCCTGGGTGGCTGGCTGCTGCTGGGCGGTGACGACGGCGACGACCGCGCCGACGACCGGGGTGACGCCCGCCGCACTGTCGGCGCGACGGACCCGTCCGCCGGCACCAGCGAGCCGGCCCAGCCGGACGCCTCCGGCACCGAGGATCCGGCGCCTGCCCCCGACCCCGCTGACGTCGTCGACCTCACCTCGGGCGTCTCGGCCGAGGTGCCGGGCGTCGCGCCGCCGAGCCGCGACCGGCAGAACCGGCCGGTCCGCTTCCTCCCGCGCAACATGTGGGACGGCAAGGCCCGCACCTCGTGGCGGATGCCCGGTGACGGGACGGGCACGACGCTGACCTTCGACCTCGGCCAGGAGGTCGTGCTGACCGAGGTCGGCATGATCAACGGCTACGCGAAAATCGACGGCCCCGACAACTGGTACCGCGCCAACCGCCGGGTCCGGGCCGTGCAGTGGGAGTTCGACGACGGCACCCGGGTCACCCAGGAGCTCGCCGACGACCGCCGCATGCAGATGGCCCAGGTCGGGCCCATCGCGACCCGGACGATCCGGATCCACCTCGTCCAGGTCACCGCCCCGGGGCGCGGTGACAACGGGCGCGACTACACCGCGATCAGCGAGGTCCGCTTCCTCGGCGCACCGGCCTGACCGGCTGCGGCGTCAGGCCAGCAGCGAGGCGAGCACCCGCGCGGCCGACTCGGCGTCGCCGCGGTCCACGTCGAGGTGGGTCACCAGCCGCACGGTGCGGGCGCCGACGGCGCCGACCAGCACCCCCGCCTCGCGGGCCCGGGCCACCAGGCCCGGGGCGTCGGCGCACTCGAGTGCCACGATGTTGGTGTCGACGGTCGCCGGGTCGACGCCGACGGCCTCGGCCAGCAGCCGGGCGTGGACGTGGTCGTCGGCCAGCCGGTCGACGTGGTGGTCCAGGGCGTGCAGACCCGCAGCGGCGAGGATGCCGACCTGGCGCATCCCGGCGCCGAGCCGCTTGCGTCGTACCCGCGCCTCGGCGACCACGTCGGCCGGGCCGAGCAGCAGCGAGCCGGCCGGGGCGCCGAGGCCCTTGGAGAGGCAGACCGCCATCACGTCCGCCAGCCGGCCGTAGTCGGCGAGCGGGGTGCCGGTCGCGACGTGGGCGTTCCAGATCCGGGCCCCGTCGACGTGCACGCCGACGCCGTGGTCGTCGGCGAAGCGCCGGACGGCGGCGAGGTCGTCGAGCGGGACGACGGTGCCGCCGGCGAAGTTGTGCGTGTTCTCGACCGAGATCGCCGTGGTGCGCACGAAGAACGGGCCGAGGTCGGGGGCGAGCAGGTCACCGATCGCGGCGAGGTCCATCTGCCCACGCGGGTCCGACCACGTGCGCATCGTGAGCCCGGTGACGGCTCCGTGCGCGCCCAGCTCGGCGCGGGCGATGTGCGCCCGGGCCTCGCAGAGTACCTCCTGCCCGGGACCGACCAGCGCGGCGACCGCGAGCACGTTCGCCAGCGACCCGGTCGGCGTGAAGAGCGCGGCCTCGTGGCCGAACAGGCCGGCGACCCGCTCCTCGAGCGCACGGACGGTCGGGTCCTCGCCGTAGACGTCGTCGCCCACCTCGGCCGCGGCCATGGCGGCACGCATGGCCGCGGTCGGCCGGGTGACCGTGTCCGAGCGGAGGTCGATCACTTGCGACGCAGGTTCTCGGCGACCTGGAAGGCGAGCTCGAGCGACTGGACGCGGTTGAGGCGCGGGTCGACCACCGACTCGTAGCGGTGGGCCAGGCCCTGCTCGTCGAGCTCCTCGCCGCCGCCGATGATCTCGGTGACGTCGTCGCCGGTGTTCTCGACGAGGATGCCCGCCGGGACCGTGCCGAGCGAGCGGTGGACCTCGAAGAAGCCGATGACCTCGTCGAGCACGTCCTCGAAGCGGCGCGTCTTGTAGCCGTTGGACGCCTCGAAGGTGTTGCCGTGCATCGCGTCGCAGACCCAGGCCACGTCGACGCCCTCGGCGGTGACCTTCTCGACCAGCGGCGGCAGGCCGTCGCGGATCTTGCCCGCGCCGAAGCGGGTGATGAAGGTGAGCCGGCCGGGCTCGTTGGTGGGGTTCAGCCGCGCCGCGAGGGCGAGGGCGTCGTCGGCGGTCGCGGACGGGCCGAGCTTGCACCCGATCGGGTTGCTGATGTGGCTGAAGTACTCCACGTGCGCGCCGTCGAGCTGCCGGGTGCGCTCGCCGATCCAGACCATGTGGCCGGAGACGTTGTAGGGCTTGTCGGTGCGCGAGTCGATGCGCGTCATCGCGTGCTCGTACTCGAGCAGGAGCGCCTCGTGGGAGGAGTAGAAGTCGACCCGGTGGAACTCGTCGGGGTCGGCGCCGATCGCCTTCATGAAGGTCAGCGCGCGGTCGATCTCCGCCGCCATCGCCTCGTAGTGCTGGCCGACGGGGCTGTTGCGCACGAACTCGGAGTTCCAGGTGTGCACCTGGCGCAGGTCGGCGTAGCCGCCCGTCGTGAACGCGCGCACGAGGTTCAGCGTCGACGCGGACGCGTGGTAGACGTCGAGCAGGCGCTGCGGGTCGGGGCGCCGGGAGTCCGGGGTGAAGTCGAAGCCGTTGACCGCGTCGCCGCGGTAGGCCGGCAGCGTGACCCCGTCGCGGGTCTCGGTGTCGGACGAGCGCGGCTTGGCGTACTGGCCGGCGAGGCGGCCGACCTTCACCACCGGCACGGACGCGGCGTAGGTCAGCACGACGGCCATCTGCAGCAGCACGCGCAGCTTGTTGCGGGTGTTGTCGGCGGTCGCGTCGGCGAAGGTCTCCGCGCAGTCCCCGCCCTGGAGGAGGAAGGCCTCGCCCCGGCTGGCGGCCGCGATCTTCGCCTTGAGCTCGTCGCACTCGCCCGCAAAGACCAGCGGGGGAAGCGTGCGCAGCCTCTCGACGACGGCCGCGAGGGCCGCGGGGTCGTCGTATGAGGGCTGCTGCTTCGCGCCGATGGCGTGCAACTGCTCGAGGGACGGAAGGGTGCTCACCCCCCAAGGGTACGGCGCGGGACGCCCCATCGCCGATCCGGCGCTGACCCGTGGACCGGGCGTCAGTCGTCCGGGTCGGCGCCCAGATGGTCGATGTCGGCGAAGTGGCCGCCCTCGGGCTTGTGGAGGAACCGGGTCACCGCCCACAGCACGATGCCGATCGCGAGCAGGCCGGCCGCGATCTTGTACTGCACCATGTCGGCCTCCAGGCGGGCCCACGGGCCGAGCAGGTAGGCGCAGAACACCGCGCCCAGCACCGGTACCACCGTCGGCGCCCGGAAGGCCTCGGGCCGCTCCTCGCGGCGTAGCACCAGGCAGGCGACGTTGACGATGGTGAACACCGCGAGCAGGAGCAGCGAGGTCGTGCCGGCCAGCGAGGCGACAATGGTCGACTCCGACGCGAGCCGGACATAGGTGATCAGGCCCAGCGCGAGCAGGGTGGTGAAGACGATCGCGACGTACGGCGAGCGGCGCCCGCGCAGCACCTTGCCCAGCACCGGCGGCAGCACGCCCTGGCGGGCCATGCCGTAGACCAGCCGGCTGGCCATCAGCATGTTGATCAGCGCGGTGTTCGCCACGGCGAAGACGGTGAGGAACGGGAAGATGTCGTCGATCGGCAGGTCCGGCGCACCGATCTTGACCACGTCGATGAGGACGCCGGCCTCGCTGCTGGGCTCGGCGATGTCACCGGCGGGCAGCACCGCGATGACGGCGACCGCCACCAGCATGTAGATGACGACCGCGATGCCGAGGCCGGTGAGCATCATCCTCGGGAAGATCCGCCGCGGGTCCTTGGTCTCCTCGACCATGTTGACCGAGTCCTCGAAGCCGACCATCGAGAAGAAGGCGRTGGCGGTCGCGATGGTCACCGCCATGAACAGGCCCTTGTCGTCGGGGCTCTCGAAGGCCGTGACCCGCTCCAGGTCGCCGTCGCCGCGACCGACCACCCAGACGCCGATGCCGATGACGATCGCCAGCGCGAGCATCTCGACGAGCGTCAGCACGACGTTGAACTTCACGCTCTCGCCGACACCGCGCAGGTTGATCGCCGCGAGCACGACCATGAACAGCAGGGCGACGACGAGCACGAGGCCCGAGGCCGGCTCGTCGTTGCCGAAGCCGATCAGCAGGTTGGACGCGACCAGCCCCGACGCCGTCGACGCGCTGGTGATGCCGGAGCACACGACCGTGAAGGCGACGAGGAAGGTGATGAAGTGGACACCGAACGCCTTGTGGGCGTACAGCGCCGCCCCCGCTGCCTGGGGGTACTTCGTGACCAGCTCGAGGTAGGAGTACGCCGTCAGCGTCGCGATCGCGAACGCCACGAGGAACGGCAGCCACGCGATGCCGCCGACCTGTCCGGCGAGGCGCCCGGTGACGGCATAGACCCCGGCACCGAGGATGTCACCGACGATGAAGAGCAGCAGGAGCCCCGGGCCCAGGACCCGCTTGAGCGACGGCTGGGCGTCGGCCTCGGGGGTCGTTCCCGTCTGCGAGGTGTCGGTCATGGTCGTTCCTTCTCCCGAGGTGGAAAGTCTCTCGCCCTGCCCTGTCTCACCTTGGCGCAGCCGTCGGCGGTTGGGAAGCATGTCCGCCGGGCGGCGGCGTGGCGACCACGCCGAGCCGGCGCAGCAGGCCCAGCGTCGCCTCGGCGAACGGGTTGTCCGCCGTACGCCGCTCGACCTCGCCCCAGTCGACCTGCTCGCGCACCGCGCGGGCGACCGGGATGACCGGGGTCAGGTTGCACGCGTGCTCCTCCATCGCGCCGAGCTTGTCGGCCATCAGCACCGTCGCCGGGAGCACCGGCATCTGCACCGACTCGACCTCGATCACCTCGGCGTCGTCGAAGCGGCTGCGGGAGATCGGCTCGCCGCCGACCCGGAAGATCACGTCGACCATCGCCCCGTCGATGAAGACCTTGAACAGCCAGTCCTCCGGGGGCTGGACCACCTCGAGGTCCCGCGCGGCCAGCAGGTCCCGGGCGCGGGGCGCGTCCTCCTCGGCGACCATGAAGTCCACGTCGTGGTCGGGCTCCGGCCCACCACGCGCCCACAGCCCGTAGCTGCCGGCCAGCGCGAAGGGCGTCTCGCCCTCCTTCAGCGTGACCGCGACCAGCTTGAGCGCCTCGCGCAGCGCGTCCTGCCCGTACGGACCGGCAGGACGCACTGCGCGGGCCGAGGCGTCGTCGTGCACCATCCGCCATCACCTCGGGTCGGGTGGTACCCCCGCCCCGGAGGTCCATGCACCCGCTTCCCGAGCCCGTTCCCGGGTACTGGCGGGGCGATGAGGCTGGTCTCGTTCAACATCCTCAACGGCCGCACGCTGCACGACGACACCGTGGACGTGCGGGTGCTCGCCGACGCCGTCCGGTCCCTCGACCCGGACGTGCTCGCGCTGCAGGAGGTGGACCGCAACCAGCAGCGGTCGGGCCGCGCCGACCTCACCGCGGTCGCGGCGGAGGCGATGGGGGCGCCGCACCACCGCTTCGTCGCCGCGCTCGCCGGGAGCCCGGGGGCGACCTGGACGGCGGCCACCGGGCGGGAGCAGCCGGAGGACGCCGCCTACGGCATCGCCCTGCTGAGCCGGTTCGAGGTCGCCGGCTGGG
>NZ_VLJQ01000054.1:18807-38368 GCF_007829375.1 Nocardioides sp. J9
CCCACCTGTCGTTCGTGCGCTGGTGGAACGGCCGGCAGCTGCGCCACCTGGTCCGCGCCCTCTCCGGGGCGCGTCGGCCGCTGCTGCTCACCGGCGACCTGAACATGGGCCTCGACCGGGCGGCGGGCGTCAGTGGGCTGCACCCGCTCGCGGCGGCCACGACCTTCCCGGCCGACGCGCCGGTCGAGCAGCTCGACCACGTGCTCGCCGACCGGCCGCTCCCCGCGCGCTTCGAGGCGCGGGAGATGGCACTGTCGGACCACCGGGCGCTCGTGGTCGACGTCGACGTCGGGCACGGCTGAGGGAGCCTCAGCCGAAGAAGACCTGCGCCTCGGCGTACTCCCGGGGGCTGACGACCTTCAGCTCGCCGGTGCCCTCGATGAGCGGGACCCGCACGATGTCGGCGCCGCGCAGGGCCACCATGACGCCGTAGTCCCCGTCGGCGACCGCGTCGATCGCCTGCAGGCCGAAGCGGGTGGCCAGCCAGCGGTCGAACGCGGTGGGTGTCCCGCCCCGCTGGACGTGGCCGAGGACGACGGCGCGCGCCTCCTTGCCGGTGCGGTCCTCGATCTCGCGCGCGAGCCGGTCGCCGATGCCGCCGAGCCGGACGTGGCCGAAGGCGTCCTTCTCGCCGCTGGCCAGCGTCATCCCGCTGCCGTCGGCGGGCACCGCACCCTCGGAGACCACGATGATCGGGGCGTACTCGCTGTGGAAGCGGGTCTCGACGTGGGCGCAGACCGCCTCGATGTCGAAGGGCACCTCCGGGATGAGCACCGCGCTCGCCCCGCCGGCGATGCCGGCGTGCAGCGCGATCCACCCGGCGTGGCGGCCCATCACCTCCACCACGAGGACGCGGTGGTGCGACTCGGCGGTGGTGTGCAGCCGGTCGATCGCCTCGGTGGCGATGTTGACCGCGGTGTCGAAGCCGAAGGTGAAGTCGGTGCCGGACAGGTCGTTGTCGATGGTCTTCGGGACGCCGACGACCCGGACCCCGAGGTCGGCGAGCTTCGTCGCGACCCCGAGGGTGTCCTCGCCGCCGACCGCGAGGTTCTCGCGGATCCGCTCGACGCCGTTCTCGACGCTGAAGGGGTTGGTCCGCGACGAGCCCAGGATGGTGCCGCCGCGCGGGAGGATGCCGCGGCACTGCTCGATGCCCAGCGGCATGGTCAGGCCCTCGAGGGGGCCCCGCCAGCCGTCGCAGAAGCCGACGAACTCGAAACCGTGCTCCTTGACGCCCTTGCGGACGACGGCCCGGATCACGGCGTTGAGCCCGGGACAGTCCCCTCCACCGGTCAGCACTCCGACGCGCATGGCACTCAACCTACGCCCCGAGCCGGAGGCCCGTCTCGCCGTCGAAGACGTGGACCGCGGCCGGGTCGACGGCGAGGCGCACCTGCTCGCCGCGTCGCAGGCCGGTGCGCTGGTCGAGCCGTACGACGACCTGCGGCACGAGCTCGCCGGCGGGGCGGGTGCCGAGGTCCACGGCGGCGGGGGTGGCGTAGAGGTAGGAGTCGGCGCCGAGCTCCTCGACGACCTGCACGGTGACCGGGAGCCCGGGCTCGTCCGGCCCGACGACGCGCCACGCCTCCGGGCGGACGCCGAGCGTGACCGGGCCGGTGGCGGCTGCGGCGGCATCCCGGGCGATCGGGATGTCCACCCCGTCCACGACGGCCACCCCGTCGCCGGCGGTCTTGCCGGCGAGCAGGTTCATCGCCGGGGAGCCGATGAACCCGGCGACGAAGGCGTTGGCCGGCCGGTCGAAGAGCGCGAGCGGGGTGTCGACCTGCTGGAGGAGGCCGTCCTTCATGACGGCCACCCGGTCCCCCATCGTCATCGCCTCCACCTGGTCGTGGGTGACGTAGACCGTGGTGGTGCCGAGCCGGCGCTGCAGGGCGGCGATCTGGGTGCGGGTGGAGACGCGCAGCTTCGCGTCGAGGTTCGACAGCGGCTCGTCCATGCAGAAGACCTGGGGCTGGCGGACGATCGCGCGCCCCATCGCCACGCGCTGGCGCTGGCCGCCGGACAGTGCCCGCGGCTTCCGGTCGAGCACGCCCTCGAGGTCGAGCAGCTTCGCGGCCTCGGCGACCCGGGCCGTGCGCTCGGGCCTGGGAACGCCGGCGATCTTGAGCGCGAAGGCCATGTTCTCCGCCACCGTCAGGTGCGGGTAGAGCGCATAGGTCTGGAAGACCATGGCGATGTCGCGGTCCTTCGGCGCGACGTCGGTGACGTCCTGGTCCCCGATGTGGATTGAGCCCGACGTCACCGGCTCCAGCCCGGCCACCATCCGCAGCGAGGTCGACTTGCCGCAACCCGAGGGCCCGACCAGCACCATGAACTCGCCGTCGGCGATCTCCAGGTCGAGGCCGTCGACGGCGGGCCGGTCGGCGCCCGGGTAGGCGTAGGTCGCCTGGTCGAACCGCACCTGTGCCATGTCCGCTCCTCTCGCGGGTCTCCCACCGGCGTCCACCGGTGACGGGGCTCACAGTAGGACAGGCTTCCACGCCAGTCCAGTGGAAGCGCTCCCACGCGAGACAGGAGGCTCGATCTCGAACTCCTGCGAGGGTGTTGACGTCGCGTGTGACCCATGTCATGGTGTGCAGGCCGCACGGAATGGAAGCGCTCTCACACCTGCAGCGCCGACAGCGGCAGACTCCCGCCTCACCGCTCACCCCGAGGAGCAACACCGTGCACCACACCACCGCGGGCCTTCGCCGGCCCACCCGCCTGGTCGCCTCGGCGGCCGTCGCGAGCCTCGTCCTCGGGATGAGTGCCTGCGGCTCCAGCGACGACCCGACCAAGTCCGCCGAGCAGCAGAAGCTGGGCGAGGGCGAGTCGCTGACGATCACCACCTTCGGCGAGTTCGGCTACGACGCCCTCATCGAGGAGTGGAACGCCGCCAACCCCGACATCCAGGTCAAGCAGACCAAGGTCTCCCTGTGGGACGACTGGAAGAACGAGCTCAACACCAACCTGCAGGCCGGCAGCGGCCTGCCGGACGTGGTCGCCGTCGAGGGCGACTTCATGCCCGCCCTCGTCGCCGCCCCCGACCGGTGGGTCGACCTGTCCGCCGACGAGGTGGAGGGCCGCTGGCTCGACTTCAAGGAGGAGGCCGCGACCACGCCCGACGGTGCGCTCCTCGGCTACGCGACCGACGCCGGCCCGGAGGCGATCTGCTACCGCGCCGACCTCTTCGAGAAGGCCGGGCTGCCCAGCGACCGTGCCGAGGTCGCGAAGCTGATGACCACCTGGGAGGACTACTTCGCGCTCGGCGAGAAGTTCGTCAAGGCGGTCCCCGGCAGTGCCTGGTACGACGCCTCCGGCTCGATCGCGCAGGCGATGCTCAACCAGGTCGAGTTCCCGTTCGAGCAGGCCGACAACACCGTCGACGTCGAGAACGAGGAGCTCAAGGCCCTCTACGACACCGTGACCAGCCACGTGCCGACGCTGTCGACGAAGGCGCCGCAGTGGAGCGACGACTGGAGCGCCGGCTTCAAGAAGGACGGCTTCGCCACCATCCCCTGCCCGGGCTGGATGCGCAGCAACATCCGTGACAACACCGGCGACCCGGCCCCGAAGGGTGTCGTGTGGGACATCGCCGACGTGTTCCCCGGCGGTGGCGGCAACTGGGGCGGCTCCTACCTCGCGATCCCGAAGACGTCGGAGCACCAGGCCGAGGCCCAGGAGTTCATCACCTGGATCACCGCCCCGGAGCAGCAGCTGAAGATCTTCGCCAGCCTCGGCAACTTCCCCTCGCAGGTCGAGGCGCTCGAGGACCCGGAGCTGCTCAAGGCCACGGACGCCTACTTCAACGACGCCCCGGCCGGTGAGATCTTCTCCAACCGTGCCGCGGCGATCGAGGTGCAGCCCTACCACGGCCCGCTCTACTCCGACATCCTCGGGAAGTTCCAGGACGCCATCAACCGCGTCGACCAGGGAACCGACCCGGAGAAGTCGTGGAAGACCTTCCTGTCCGACGTCGCTGCGCTGCAGTGACCCCGACCGTGCCGGAAACCTCCCACCCGACCGAGTGATCGAGACCCGATGACCAACAGCACCGCACCCGCCGGGGACGCCGCCACCGCGACGTCCCCGGCGGACGGGCGCACCGAGCCGCCCGGGGACCGCCGGCGCGACCGTGCGGCCGGCGACCGCAGGCTCCTGCGCCGCCAGCGCCGCTCGCGCTGGGACCTCAAGCTCAGCCCGTACCTCTACGTGTCGCCGTTCTTCGTCCTGTTCGCGCTCGTCGGGCTCTACCCGCTCCTCTACACCGGTTTCCTCTCGCTCTTCGACTGGAACCGGGCCTACTACGTGCGGGGCGAGTTCATCGGCCTCGACAACTACCGCTTCGTGCTGACCGACCCGGTCTTCCGCAAGGCCCTGGTCAACACCTTCTCCATCTTCTTGATGTCCTCGGTCCCCCAGGTCGTCCTGGCGGTGGCCGTGGCGGCCCTGCTCGACAACCGCCTGCGCGGGCGCACCTTCTGGCGGATGAGCGTGCTGCTCCCCTTCGTCGTCGCGCCGACGGCGGCGGTGCTGATCTTCGGCAGCCTGTTCGCCGACCGCTACGGCATGATCAACCAGCTCCTGACCGAGATCGGCCTGGAGCCGATCCGCTGGCACGTCGACCGCTGGTGGAGCCACCTGGCGATCGCCGGGATGGTCAACTGGCGCTGGACCGGCTACAACGCCCTGATCTTCCTCGCGGCGATGCAGGCGGTCCCCCGCGACCTCTACGAGGCGGCGTCGCTCGACGGCGCCGGGCGGATCCGCCAGTTCTTCTCCGTCACGCTGCCGATGATCCGGCCGACGATGATCTTCGTCATCATCACCAGCACCATCGGCGGGCTGCAGATCTTCACCGAGCCGCGGCTGTTCGACGACACCCCGAACCGCGAGGGCGGCCCGGACCACCAGTACATGACCTCGACGCTCTACATCTACGTCAAGGGCATCGAGGACCAGTTCTACGGCCGCGCCTCGGCCGCCGCCTGGATCCTCTTCCTCATCATCGTGGGGATCGCGGCACTCAACTTCGCGATCACCCGCTTCCTCACCCGCAGGAGCGTCTCGTGAGCGCCCGCACGTCCGGGCGTCCCGGGTTCCTCGTCTACGGCCTGCTCGCCGCGTTCGTCATCGGCTCGGCGCTGCCGCTCTACTGGTCGTTCGTCATCGGCTCGCACACCAAGGGCGAGGCCAACGACTTCCCGCCTCCCCTCGTCCCGGGCGGGCACTTCCTCGAGAACGCCCGCCGCGTCATCGACTCGGTGGACTTCTGGCAGGCGATGCTCAACAGCCTCATCGTCTCGACCGCCTGCGGTGTGGCCGTGGTGTTCTTCTCGACCCTGGCCGGCTACGCGTTCGCGAAGCTGAAGTTCCGGGGCAGCAACGTGCTGATGGGCTTCGTCGTGATGACGATGGCAGTGCCGACGCAGTTGGCGATCGTCCCGCTGTTCATCCTGATGCGCGACTACGGACTGCTCGACACCCTGGCCGCCGTCGCGCTGCCGACGCTGGTCACCGCCTTCGGCGTCTTCTTCATGCGGCAGTACCTCGTCGACGCGGTGCCCACGGAGCTGATCGAGGCCGCCCGCATGGACGGCTGCACCATGCTGCGCACGTTCTGGACGGTCGCCGTCCCGGCCGCACGCCCGGCGATGGCGATCCTCTTCCTGTTCACCTTCATGCAGGTGTGGACCGACTACATGTGGCCGCTCGTCGCGCTGCAGGAGACCGAGACCCTCCAGATCGCCCTCGACCGGCTCGCGCTGACCGGCCAGGGCCAGACCACCGACTACGCGCTCGTCCTCGCAGGCGCCGGGATGTCGACCATCCCGCTGCTCCTGCTCTTCGTCCTCGCCGGCCGACAGCTGGTCACCGGCATCATGCAAGGAGCCGTCAAGGGATGACCTCCCCGACCCCCACCCCCGCCCAGCCCACCACCGGTGAGCACACCTTCCCCGCCGACTTCCTCTGGGGAGCCGCCACCGCGGCGTACCAGATCGAGGGCGCCGCCAGCGAGGACGGCCGCACGCCGTCGATCTGGGACACCTTCAGCAGGGTCCCCGGCGCGGTGCGCAACGGCGACACCGGGGACGTCGCGTGCGACCACTACCACCGGATGCCCGAGGACGTCGCCCTCGTGCGCGACCTCGGCCTCGGCTCCTACCGCTTCTCCATCGCCTGGCCGCGGGTGCGCCCCGACGGCGGTGCCCCCAACCCGGCGGGCATCGGCTTCTACGACCGCCTCGTCGACGAGCTCCTCGGTGCCGGCGTGCTGCCGTGGGCGACGCTCTACCACTGGGACCTCCCCCAGGCGCTCGAGGACGCCGGCGGCTGGCTGGAGCGGGACACCGTGGAGCGGTACGTCGAGTACGCGCTCACGATCCACGAGGCGCTCGGCGACCGCGTGCACCACTGGACCACCTTCAACGAGCCGTGGTGCAGCGCCTTCCTCGGCTACACCGGCGGCCAGCACGCGCCGGGCCGGCAGGAGGGCGTCGCCGGCGTCATCGCCGCCCACCACCTCCTGCTCGCCCACGGGCGCGCCGTCGAGGAGCTGCGCCGGCGTGCGCCGGAGGACCAGCTCGGCATCACGCTGAACCTCACCCTGGCCGAGCCCTTCGACGCCAGCGAGCCGGCCGACGTGGCCGCGGCCGAGCGGGTCGACCAGCTGTGGAACCGGGTGTTCCTCGAGCCCGTCCTGCGCGGCAAGTACGACGACGGGCTGGCCGCGCACACCGAGGGCATGACCTGGCGCGGCCGGACCTGGCAGGAGTTCGTGCTCGAGGGCGACCTCGAGGTGATCAGCGCTCCCCTCGACTTCCTGGGCGTGAACTACTACCACGGCGACGCCGCGTCGGGTCGCGAGCACCCGGCGGCCGACCTGCTCGGCTCGCGGATCCCGCACCCGAGCCGGCCGACCTCCAGCCCGTTCCCGGGCGGCGACGGCATCGTCTTCCCCCGCCGCGGGCTGCCGGTGACCGGCATCGACTGGGAGGTCCAGCCCGACGGCCTGCGCGACCTGCTGGTCGGGCTCGCCCGCGACTACGACCTCCCGCCGGTCTACATCACCGAGAACGGCGCGGCCTACCCCGACGAGGTGGCGCCCGACGGCACGGTGCACGACCCGGAGCGGGTGACCTACTTCCACGGCCACCTGCGCGCCCTCCACGAGGCGATGGCCGCCGGTGTCGACGTGCGCGGCTACTTCGCGTGGTCGTTGCTCGACAACTTCGAGTGGGCCTACGGCTACGAGCAGCGCTTCGGCATCGTGCACTGCGACTTCGAGAACCAGCGTCGTACCCCCAAGTCGAGCGCCCGGCTCATCGCCGAGGTCGCCCGCACCGGACGCCTGCCGGAAGTCGGTTAACGTGCCCCGCGTGAACCGACCGCCGAGCGACTCCCCGGGGGGTGCGCCGACCCTCGACGAGGTCGCCCGCCGCGCCGGTGTGTCGCGGGCGACGGCCTCGCGCGCGATCAACGGGGGCAACCGGGTCTCCCCCGCCGCGCTCGCCGCGGTCGAGGCGGCCGTGCTCGAGCTCGGCTACACCCCGAACCCGGCCGCCCGGAGCCTGGTCACCCGACGCACCGACTCGGTCGCGCTGGTGGTGCCCGAGCCGGACGAGCGGGTGTTCTCCGACCCCTTCTTCGTGCACACCCTGCGCGGGGTCAACCGGATGCTCGCGACCCGGGACCTGCAGCTCGTGCTGCTGCTGGCGAAGCCCGGCGAGGAGGAGCGGCGCCTGCTGCGCTACCTCGGCAGCCGGCACATCGACGGCGCGATCGTGGTCTCGCACCACCGCAGCGACCGGCTCGCCGACCACCTCGCCGCGCTCGGCCTGCCGTGCGCGTTCGTCGGCCGGCCGTGGACCAGCGCGGACAAGGTCGCCTACGTCGACACCGACAACGTCGCGGGCGGGCGGGCCGCGACCGAGCTGCTGGTCGAGCGGGGCTGCCGCCGGATCGCGACGATCGCCGGACCGGGCGACATGGCCGCCGGCATCGACCGCCTCGACGGCTGGCGCACGACCATGCGGGCCGCGGGGCTGTCCGACGATCTCGTCGAGCACGGCGACTTCACCGAGTCCGGCGGCGAGGCGGCGGCCCGGCTGCTGCTGGAGCGGGCGCCGGACCTCGACGGCATCGTCGCCGCGTCGGACCTCATGGCGGCGGGCGCGCTGCGCGTTCTCGCCGGGTCGGGACGCAGCGTCCCGGGCGACGTGGCTGTGGTCGGGTACGACGATGTGGGGGTACCCGAACGCACCACGCCGCAGCTGACGACGGTGCGCAACCCGATCGGGGAGATGGCCGAGCAGGCCGTGCGGCTGCTGCTGGAGCAGATCGACGACCAGCGCGGACCACGCCCGATCCGGGTGATCTTCCCGCCGGCGCTGGTCCGCCGCGACTCGGCCTAGGCCGGCTCCCGGCGCGGCCTAGGCTGCGGGCATGACCTTCTCGATCGTTGCCCGCTCCGCCGACGGCGAGACCTGGGGCGTCGCCGTCGCCTCGAAGTTCCTCGCCGTCGGCTCCGCCGTCCCGGCCGCCGTGGCGGGGGTCGGTGCCATCGCCACCCAGGCCGACGCGAACGTGGCCTGGAAGGGTCTCGCCCTCGCCCACCTGGACGAGGGGGCGACCGCACCGGTCGCGCTCCAGCGGCTCCTGGAGGAGGATCCCGGCTACCAGCACCGCCAGGCCGGCATCGTCGACCTCGACGGCAACGCCGCCTCGCACACCGGGACCGAGTGCATCCCGTGGGCCGGCGGCCGCACCGGCGACGGCTACGCCATCCAGGGCAACTGCCTGGCCGGCCCCGAGGTGGTCGAGGCGATGGAGGAGGCCTGGCTCGCCAGCGACGCCACGGCGCCCCTGCAGGACCGGCTGGTGGCCGCGCTGGTCGCGGGCGACGAGGCCGGCGGCGACCGTCGCGGGCGCCAGTCCGCCGCGATCATGGTGGTCCGCGAGGAGGCCGGCTACGGCGGTCGCGACGACGTCGCCGTCGACCTCCGCGTCGACGACCACGCCGCGCCGATCGAGGAGCTGCGCCGGCTGCTGGCGCTGCACGAGCTCTACCTCACCGCCTCGACCGACGACGAGAAGGTGGTGGTCGACGCCGGGCTGCGTGAGGAGCTGGAGGCCTTCGCGACCGCGGCCGGCCACCCCGACTTCCTGACCTGGGTGGGCACCGAGAACTACGAGATGCGGGTCTCCCCCGAGCTGGCCTGGATCGACCGGCGGGTGCTCGAGATCGTCCGCGCGGGCTGAGGTCCGCCGTCCCGGCGGGTCAGCCGAGGCGGTCGAGCGCGCGCTGGGCGGCGTCGCGCTCCGCGGTGGCGGTGCGCAGCTCGGCCGAGGCACCGTCGCGGACCTCCTCGGCCTCGGCCAGCTCCTCCTCGAGCCCCTCGGCCTGGTCCTCGAGGTCGGCGAGCTTGCGGCGCAGCTCGTCGATCTCGGCCTGCACCTGCAGCTGGCGCGCCTCGAGCCGCTCGACCTCGGCCTTCGCCTCGTCGTGGGCCTCGGCCGCGGCCTCGTGCTCCTCGACGGCCGCGGCGAGGCGCTCCTCCGCGGCCGCGCGCGCCTTCGCCTCCTTGTCCGGGTCCGGTACGACGTGCAGGTCGGGCGGGCCGGGTGCCTTTGCCTCGCGCGGCGTGGCGCTGAAGCCCAGCGCCTCCGGCACGGCGAGCGCCGCGGCGAGGTCGCCCTCCTCCATCGGCTCGACGCCGGTGGTGCGCAGCGCCGCGGTCAGCAGCCCGCTGCGCACGGCCCGGCCGCAGCCCTCGTCGACCATGGCGGCGGTGAGCGTCGCCTCGACCTGCTCGGCGACGGCCTCGGTGACCCGCAGGCCCTCCTCGGCGGCGAGCCGCCGGGCCTGGGTGGTGACGGCGGCGGTGMCCTGCCGGCGTTGCCGGGTGAGGTTGCGGAGCTCGCCGGCCGACATCGCCTGCTGGGCCTCGCGCAGGGCCGCGCCGACGCTGAGCACCTGGTCGACCTGGCCTCCCTCGCGTCGTACCAGCAGGTTGACGACCCACGCGGCGGTGCTGGGTTTGCGCAGCGACTTCACCTTCGCGGCCAGCGGCGTGCCCTTGAGCTCCTTCGCCCGCGCGTCGCGCGACGGCGTGAACTCGCCCAGCGGCAGGGCGTAGAGCTCGTCGGCGATCTCCAGCAGGTCGGCCACTCCCCGAGTCTGCCCGACGGGCGTGCCCGGCGCTCAGTCCCCTCCCGGCAGGTCGCGCAGCCCGGCGCTGATCATCGCCACCGTGAGGTCGACGAGCTGGTCCCGGTCGACGTCCGGTGGCCGGGCCAGCGCGGTGCGCAGGCAGGTGGAGACCAGGACGCCCATCAGCATGAACACCACGCCCTCGAGGCGGTCGGGCGGCAGGTCCGGGCGGTGCCGGCGCGGGAGCAGCGAGGCCAGCCGGTGCAGGTCGGCCTCGATCTCGGGCAGCACGTTGGCGTTGTTGCCGGCCGGCATCCGGTTGACCATAGCGGTGATGACGCCACGGTGCTGCTCGAAGCCCTCGACGAGGGTGAGCACGACCAGCCGGATGGCGTCCTCGAGGTCGAGCTCGAGCGCGTCGACGACACTGACCATGAGGTCGTCGCTGATCGCGCGCACCGCCTCGTCGCGCAGCACGTCGAGCAGCTCGTTGCGGTCGTTGAAGTAGCGGTAGAAGGTGCCGCTGCTGACGTGCGCACGCTCGACGACCGCGGTCGTGGTCAGCCGGTCGGGGCCGTGCTGGTCGAGGATGCGCACCGCCGTGTCCAGGAGGTGCCGGCGCGTCTGGACGGCCCGGTCCTGGCGCGGACGGGCCCGCGGGCGCTGCGCCACGAGGCCTCCCGGAAAGTGAGTAGAAGGTGAGACTTCCTCACTTTAGCCTCGTGGCATGGTGACCGAGCAGCTCCCCGCAGGCGTCCCGACCAGCCTCCGCCGGGTGGACGAGGCCCGGCGCCGGTTCGGGGACTTCACCGACACCTACCTCGCCGCCATGTGGCAGGGCGACCCGCTCGCCGACGCCTTCGTCGCCGACTTCTCGAAGGTGGGGCACGGCCGGGCGATGCGGATGCTCCGGACTGCGTGCCGCGAGGGGATCGCCGCCGTGCCCGACGCACCGGAGACGCTGCGGGCGCTCTTCGCCGAGCTCGACCGCACCCCGCCGTGGCTCGACGCGGAACGGATCTACCGCGACAGCCGGTACGTCGCGCGCTACTCCCGCGCCGCCGGCATCGTGCTCGGCGCCGCCTCGCTGGTCAGCGGCTACGCGAACTCGGCGGCGTCCCGGCCGCTCGAGATGACCGGGAGGTACGTCGAGAACGCCGGCGCGCGCACCATCGAGGTCGGCTCGTGGCTGATCGCGGTCAACCAGCCCGGCGGGCTGGACCGGTTCTCCGACGGCTTCGAGCTCACCGTCCGGGTGCGGGTCATCCACGCGCTGGTCCGCGCCGACCTGCTGCGCCGCCCCGACTGGGACTCCGCCGCGTGGGGGCTGCCGATCTGCCAGGCCTACCTCGCCTACACGCTCGTCGAGTTCACGCTCATCCCGCTGCGCGCGATGCGGCAGGTCGGCGCGCCGTACCTCCCGCACGAGGTCGACGCGGCCTACGCCCGCTGGCGCTACCTCGGCCACCTGCTCGGCATCGACCCGTCCCTGCTCCCCCGCGACGCCGCCGAGCAGCAGCGGCTGGAGGAGGTCTACCTGCTGACCCGGCCGCCGGTCGACGACTACTGCCGGGCGCTGGTCGGCAGCATCAACCGCGAGTTCCTCGTGCCCGAGCTCGAGGGCGTCCTGCCCGGCCGCCTGGCCCGCCACGCGCCGGCCGTGGTGCACGCTCTGGAGCGGCTCTTCCTCGGTGACGAGATCGCTGACGAGCTGGCCATCCCGTCCACCCGGCTGACCGCGCTCGTGGCGCGCACCGGGCCGGTGCTGTCCGCGGTGAACCACGCGCTCGACCGGGTGCCGGCGACGCTGCCGCGCCGCGCGCGGCGCGGCAAGGCCTACGAGGCCGAGCAGGAGCAGCGGCTGCGCCGCGACTGGGGCGTCCAGCACGACCTCGTCGACGCCTCGCCCTCCGGCGGGAAGCCGCACCCCGCCCGCGGCGACTGAGCCGACTGAGCGCCTACTCGTCGTCGACGTCGAGGCCCTGCTCGATGGCGTAACGCGTGAGCTGCACGCGGTTGTGCATCTGCAGCTTGCGCAGGGTGTTCTGCACGTGGTTCTGCACCGTGCGGTGGGAGAGCACGAGCCGCTCCGCGATCTGCTTGTACGACAGCCCCTTGGCCACCATCCGCAGGATCTCGGTCTCCCGCTCGGTGAGCTTCTCCCCCGGCGGCGTCTCCGGCTGGTTCATCCGCCGGAACTCGCCGAGAACGAGCGCCGCGAGCCCGGGGGTGAACACGCTGTCGCCGGCCGCGACGCGGCGCACCGCGTCGAGCAGCTCCTCGCGCGAGGCCGACTTCACCAGGTAGCCGGTGGCACCGGCCTTCACGGCCGCGAGGACGTCGTCCTGCTCGCCCGACGCCGACAGGATCAGCACCCGCGACGACGGCTCCTCCGACAGCACCGCGGCCGTGACCTCGACGCCCGTCGGGGCGGGGATCTGCAGATCCAGCACGACGACCTGCGGCCGGGTCGCCCGGAACCGGTTGATCGCCTCGGTGCCGGTGGCGGCCACCGCGACCACGTCGAAGCCGGCGGCCGCGAGGTCACGCTCGACGGCGTCGCGCCACATGGGGTGGTCGTCGACGACCATGACCCGGATCTGGTCCGTCATGGTCAGGAACCCTAGTGCCCTACGCCTGGTGGTGGTGGAAGCGGCCGCGGCGGTGCAGCAGCGGGTCGTCGGTCTCGCCGACCTCCACGTGCTCGAGGACGGCCGCGACCTCGACCGACCAGCCGACCTCCCGCTCCCCGGCCAGGCGGACCCCTGCCCAGGTGGCCGACGACGCGAGCCGGGGCCCGTGGTCGGTGTCCACGAACGCGGACTGCCGGAACGGGCCGCCCGGCGCCGGCGCCGTACCCGCGAACGCCTCGGCGAGCTGGCGGTCCGGCCACGACAGCAGCTGCACGACCGCGGTGCCGGTCTCGCGCAGCACCTCGAGCAGGTCCGAGTCCGGGTCGAGGAGCGCCAGCACGGTCGGCTCCGGACCGAGGGCGACCATGAGCGAGGTGACCGTGAGCCCCGCGCGCTCGACGTCGTCGCCCGAGGTCCACAGCGTCACGGCGCCGCTGACGTGGGAGCGGAACCGGCGCGCCGGGTCCGGGTCCGCGTCGGCGAAGGGGTGGGTGGTGTGGATCGTCATGCTGCCTCCCGGGGCACGCTGAGCACCCACTCCGTGCCGTGGGCACCGGTGTCGAGCTCGGCGGTGCCGCCGAGGTCGCGCATCCGCCCGCAGATCGACTCGGAGACGCCCATCCGTCCCTCCGCGTCGGCCGCGGCGAGCCGGCCCTCGGGGATGCCCGGTCCCTCGTCGCGCACGGACACCTCGACCCGGTCGCCGAGGTCCTCCACGAGGACCCACGCCGGGGCGCCCTCGCCGACGTGGCGGTCGACGTTGTCCAGGCACGCGCGTACGACGGCCGCGAGCTCCTCCACGACCGGGGCGGGCAGCTCGACGGCCCCCGCGGGGAGTGCGACCTCGGTGCCGGGTCGGGCGCCGAGGGGACCCAGGGCCGCGGAGAGGTCGGCGGTGGCCGGGGCGCTGCCCGGCGCGCGGGCGCCATCGCCGGTGCCGACGGCGTCCTGGGAGCGGATGAGGGTGCGCAGCACGTTCTCCTGCTCGCCGGCCAGCCGGCCGAGCTCGGCCGCCTCGCCGCCCAGCTCGGACCCGCGGCGCTGCACCAGGGCCAGCACCTGCAGGACGCCGTCGTGCACGACCCGGGCCAGCCGCGCCCGCTCCTCGGCGGCCGCGGCCTCGCGCTGGGCGAGGTCGCGCTCGGCAGCCATCACCTTCAGCGACTCGCACAGGAAGCCGACCATGGACCCGCCGAGCAGGAGCAGGAAGACGTTGCCCCAGTCCTTCTGGGCGATCTCGGAGCGGCACAGCAGGTCGACGGCACCGAGCGTCGCCGCCGCGACCGTCCCGCCGCGCCAGCCCCAGCGGGCGGCCCAGGCGAGCATCGCGCCGACCACGAAGTAGCTCGGGATGGTGGCGCTGAACCACGGCCCCTTGACGACCGGGGTCGCCAGCAGCAGCCCGACCGCGAGGGCCAGGTCGACGCCGAGCAGCGCGGGCCCGCGGCGCTCGGGCGCGGCGTACACGGGGATGAACACCGCGGTCGCGACGACCATCAGCCCGACGCACGCCCAGGCCAGGGCGGGGTGGTCGAAGTTGTTGCGGTAGGCGTTGATGGCGAGGGCGTAGCCGAGCACGACGACTCGGAGCACCGCGAGCGCGCGGAACATCCGGTCCTCGACGGCGAGCGCCGCCCGCGACGGCGGGGTCCTCATGGCTGCCGGCCCAGACGGACGCCGCGACCGGTCAGGACGCCAGCTTCCGCTCGTCGTGCTCGGCCTTCTTCGCCTCGGCCTTGGCCTTGGTGGCGTACATGTCGACGTACTCCTGGCCGGAGAGCTTCATGATTTCGTACATGATCTCGTCGGTGATCGAGCGCAGGATGAAGCGGTCGTTCTCCATGCCGGCGTAGCGGGAGAAGTCCATCGGCTTGCCGAAGCGGACGGTCGGACGCGTGATCCGGCCGAACTTCTTGCCCGGGGGCGCCACCACGTCGGTGCCGACGACGGCGACAGGGATGACCGGCACGCCGGTCTCCAGCGCGAGCCGGGCGATGCCGGTCTTGCCGCGGTAGAGGCGCCCGTCGTGGGAGCGGGTGCCCTCGGGGTAGATGCCGAAGAGCTCGCCCTCGGCGAGGACCCGCTTCGCCGAGACCAGCGCGCCGGAGGCGGCGTCGCCGCTGGTGCGGTCGATCGGGATGTTGCCGGTGCCGCTGAAGAAGTTCTTCTGCAGCCAGCCCTTGATGCCCGGCGAGGTGAAGTACTCCGCCTTGGCGACGAAGCGGACCATCCGCGGGATCACCAGCGGCATGAACAGCCAGTCGGCGTAGGAGAGGTGGTTGCTGGCGAGGATCGCCGGACCCGTCGCCGGGACGTTCTCGGCGCCCTCGGCGCGCGGCCTGAAGACGACCTTCAGGAGCGGCCCGAGCGCGATGAACTTCAGGAACCAGTAGAACACCTGACCCGTACCTTTCCCGTGGCGTGCGGCGCCCGCCCCGAACGGGCACCGGCTGCCTTGCAGCGTAGTGCCTCCCGGCTCCGGGACGTAGGCCTGCCCGTCACCCGCGACACCGCCCGCGCCGACCCGCCGTGCGGCACAATCGCGCCATGGCCACCAGCCCCGCGCCGCAGACCGAGCCACTGACGATCGCCGCCCGCCCCGAGCTGACCGGCGGACGCCGGGTCGCCGTGCTGCTCAGCCACGGGTTCACCGGCTCCCCGGTGTCGATGCGGCCATGGGGCGAGCACCTCGGCGCGCTCGGGTACGGCGTCGCCGTACCCCTGCTGCCGGGGCACGGCACGACCTGGCAGGAGCTCAACCGGCACCGCTTCGCCGACTGGTACGGCGCCATCACCCGCACCTTCGACGACCTGCGCGCCGAGCACGACGCGGTCGTCGTGGGCGGGTTGTCCATGGGCGGCACGCTCGCGCTCCGGCTCGCCGCCGACCGCGGCGACCAGGTCGCGGGCGTGATGCTGGTCAACCCCGCCGTCGGCACGAAGCGGCTCGACGTCAAGCTGCTGCCGGTGCTCAAGCACCTCGTGCCCGCGTTCCCCGCGATCGCCGACGACATCAAGAAGCCGGGCGTCACCGAGTCCGCCTACACCAGGACCCCGCTCAAGGCGATCCACTCGCTGATCAGCAGCTGGCCGGGCCTGGTGGCCGACCTGCCGAAGGTCACCTCGCCGCTGCTCTACCTGCGCTCGAGCGTGGACCACGTCGTCGACGACGTGTCCGAGCCGGTCATCCTCGACCGCGTCTCCTCCACCGACGTCACCCGCGTCGAGCTGCCCGAGAGCTACCACGTCGCCACCCTCGACAACGACGCCCCGACGATCTTCGAGCGGTCGGCGGACTTCGTCGCCCGGGTCACCTCGGCGACCACCGCCAGCGCATGACCCCGGGCGTAGGCTGGGCACGTGCAGCGGGAGCAGCCTGACGAGGACGCCGCCTGGCAGGCCATCGTCGACAACTACGGCGAGCGGGTGCTCGAGCCCGAGGACCAGGCCGAGCCCGCTGCTGCCCCGGAGCCCGGGCCCGTGCGCCAGCCGGACGACGAGCCCCCGGAGCTGGGGTACGACGACGAGGACTCGTTCGTCCCGCCGCCCCCGCCGCCGCTCCCGCGCCCGACACCGGACCGGCTGCTGGCCTGGCTCGGCGTCTTCGGCTCCCCCGCGGTGCTGCTGGTCTTCGTCGTCGCCGGCGTCGGCATCCCGTCGCTGGTCGGCTGGGCGCTGGTCGGCGCCTTCCTCGTCGGGTTCGGCTACCTCGTGCTGAAGATGCCGAGCGACCCGCGCGACCCGTGGGACGACGGCGCGGTCCTCTAGGTCCTGCCGGCTACGGCCTGCCGTCGCGCGCGAGGAGCGCGGCGCCCACCGCGCCGGCCTCCGGCCCGAGCGCGGCCGGCACGAGGTCCGGCACCGGCCGGTGGTCGGTCCCCTGCAGCGAGGAGCGAAGCGCCTCCCGCGCCGGGGCCAGCAGCAGGTCGCCGACCGCGGACACCCCGCCGCCCACGACGACGAGCTCCGGGTCGAACGCGGACACCAGTGCCGCCGTACCCACGCCGAGCCAGCGGCCCACGGAGCCGAACGCCTCGCGGGCGACCTCGTCGCCCTCCAGCGCCAGCGCAGTGACCTCGGGGCCGGTCAGGTGCCGGCCCAGGGCGACCCGGGTGACCCGCTCCAGCGCGCGCCCGGAGCAGTACTGCTCCCAGCAGCCGCGCAGGCCGCACTCGCACTCCAGCCCGCCGGGCACCGCCTGCATGTGGCCGAACTCGCCGGCGACGCCGTGGGCTCCGCGGACCAGCCGGCCGCCGAGCACCAGCGCACCGCCGATCCCGGTGCCGATGGTGACCAGCACGACCGACCGGCGGCCGCGCGCGGCCCCGGCGGTCAGCTCGGCCCAGGCGGCACAGTTCGCGTCGTTGTCCATGACGACGGGCACGCCGAGCAGGCCCTCGACCCGGCGGCGCACGGGCGCGTCGCGCCACGGCAGGTGGGCGCCGAAGAGGTAGTGCTCCCCCGCCGCGTCGACCAGGCCGGCGGCGGACACCCCCACCGCTGCTGGTGGGTGCGTGAGGAAGACGTCGCGGGCGGCGTCGGCGACGGCGGTCTCGACGTCGGGCTCCGGCGCGGTCCGGCCCGGCATGGGGCGCACCGCCGACGCCTCGAGCTCGCCCGAGGCGCTCACCCGCACGGCGAGCACCTTGGTGCCGCCGACGTCGACGCCGACGGTGTAGTTGCGCTCCACCGGGCGTCCGTCAGACGCGGGCGAGGTCGGCGGCACCGATGACGCCGGCGCGGTTGCCCAGCTCGGCGAGCCGGATCTCGGCGGTCGGCCGGAAGCCGCGGCCGCTCAGCTCGTGCTCGAAGGCAGCCCGCAGCGGATCGACCAGCAGCGCACCGGCCTCGCTCACGCCGCCGCCGATGACGATGACGGCGGGGTCGAGGACCGCGACGAGGGAGGCGATGCCGTGCCCCAGCCAGCGGCCCAGCTGCTCGAACTGCTCGATGGCGAACCGGTCCTCGTCCTGCGCCGCCTCGGTGATCATCGGGCCGGTGATCGCCTCGGGGTCGCCGCCGGCCCGCTCGACGAGGTCCCGGGCGAGCAGGGAGTTGGCGGCGACGGCCTCGCGGGCGGCGCGCACCAGCGCGGTGCCGCTGCCGTACTGCTCGCCGCAGCCGCACTGGCGGCCGTCGGGGACGACGTTGAGGTGGCCGATCTCGGCCGCGACGCCGTGCGCACCGCGCAGCAGCCGGCCGTCGACGACGATGCCACCGCCCACGCCGGTGCCGACGGTGACCATCAGCTGGTCGTCGACGTCCCGCCCGGCGCCGTACCGGAACTCGCCCCACGCCGCGGCGTTCGCGTCGTTCTCGACGACGACCGGCAGGCCCGCGAGCCGGGCCAGGTCGGAGCCGAGCGGCTCGTTGCGCCAGGCGATGTTGGGGGCGAAGAGCACGGTCGAGCGGTCCGACGCGATGTAGCCGGCGGCACCGACGCCGACCGCGGTGATCCCGTGGTCGGCGGCGAAGCGCGCGACCAGGCCGGCCGCAGCCTCCTCCATCGCCGTCGGGTCCGCCGCCGGCGACTCGACCCGGGCCTCGGCGACGATGCCGCCGTCGGCGTCCACGACCGCCCCGGCGATCTTGGTGCCGCCGATGTCGATGCCACAGGTCAGTGCGCTGCTCACGGTGTGTCTCCCGGCTCGGGTTCGTCGTCGAGGTCGATCCGCTCGACACCGGTCCCCCGGGATCCCTCCCGGGTGCCCGGGTCGGCGGGCAACGTCTCCAGCAGTCCCGCCGCCGCCTGCAGCAGCGAGGACGCCGCGACGGCGAGGTGCGCCCGCACCTCCGGCGAGGTCTGGCGCACCGCGTGCACCACGCGGCACACCGGACAGTAGCGGCACTCGGCGCTGTCGGTCGCGAGGTGCTCGTTGACGTCCTGCGCCATCGCTGCTGCCTGGCCCGCGAGGTCGCCCAGGCCGCCGGCGACGTCCCCGCCCTGCTGGCGGGCGAGGTCGGCGAGCGCGCCGAACAGCTTCATCGCCTCCTCGCCGACGCTGCCCACGTCGGGCTGGCCGTCGCGTCCGTTGCGGTTCTCGTCGTTCATCGCGCCTCCAGGGCGGGCTCGGCGAAGCGGACCCGCAGCTCTCCGTCGTCGACCCGCGCACCGGCGACGCGCAGCCGGGCCAGGCCCGGCGGCAGCGTCAGCAGGCGGCGGTAGGAGCCGACGGTCATCACCAGCTCGTCGCCGTTGCGCGCGAGCTCGACCTCCGAGCGGGACACGAAGGGCAGCGCGAGGTGCACCACCGCCCCGCCGTCCTCACTGCGGGTGACCCGGAACGGCCCGTCGCCCTCGGGTACGGCGAGCGGGTCGGTGTCGCCGTACAGGGTGCTCGCGAGGTCGGCGAGCGCGTCGACGCCCACCGGCTCGCTCGGCTGGTACTCCGAGCTGTGGACGGGCAGCCCGTTGAAGGACTGGGCCACCTCGGCCAGCACGGCGCGCTGGGCCTCGACCCACGCGGCGCGCCAGGGGTCGGCGTCGTCGGTCGGGAAGACCCGGTTCGCGATGACGCCGTCGACGCGGTAGCCGAACAGGCACAGACTCGTGAACGCACGGCGGGCCTCGGCGAGCACGACCTTCTCCGGCGTGAGCACGAGCCGCACGCTCGCCTCCGGCCCGGAGAGCAGCTCGTGCACGTCGTCGAGCTCGGCGTGCAGGCGGGTGATCGCGTCGAACACGCCGTCACCGGGCATCGGCACCCCGGCCGCGCGGTTCAGCACCGGGCGCAACGCCTTGATGTACCAGCCCAGCGCCTCGGGCAGCGCGAGC
>NZ_VLJQ01000054.1:38529-69370 GCF_007829375.1 Nocardioides sp. J9
GGTAGCGCTGGATGTCCGCCCACGACTGCTCGAAGCGCAGCTGGGCGTCGACCTGCTGCAGGAAGAGGTTCGGCGCCACCTCGGTCGGCTCCGCCTCGGCGTAGATGTCGGCGTCGACCACGCCGACCTTGCGGCCGGCGAGCGAGTGGAGCGCCGCCGTGCCGGCAGCGACGGTCGACTTGCCGACGCCGCCCTTGCCGGTGAACAGAACGATCCGCACGGGCTGTCCGTGTCCTGGGTCCGCGGCCGCGCTCAGGCGCCGGACTCGACGCGCTTCTTCAGGCCCTTCAGCGCGGTGTCGATGAGGATCTTCTCGCCCTTGCGCTTCAGCATGCCGATCAGCGGGATGTTGACGTCCAGCGCCAGGCGGTAGGTCACCTCGGTGGCGCCGGCCCCGGCCGGGCGCAGCACGTAGGCACCTTCGAGCGCCTTGAGCATCTTGCCCTCGACGAGCGTCCAGGTGACCTGGTCGTCACCGCTCCAGTCGTAGGCGAGGGTGTACTCGTCCTTGATCGGCGAGACGTCCAGGGCGAAGAAGACCTCGCGCGCCCGGCCCCGCTGCTGCGGGTCCCCGGCGTCGTACGACGAGCGCACCTCGGCGACCGTGACGCCCTTGGCCCAGTCCGGGTAGGCCGGGAAGTCCGCGATGACGGCCATCACGTCCGCGGCAGGGGCATCGACGACGATCGACGAAGACGTCTGTTCGGCCATGCGGGAAGGCTACCGGACGGACCACCCCGGCCCGGGCCGGTGTGGTGCGCGGGATACCGGGCCATGGCCTAGCCTGCGGACGTGCGCGAGTACTCCACCCCGCAGACGGTCAGCGTCCCGACCTCCGGCAACCTCACCGACGACGTCCTCCGCAACGCGCGGGAGGCCCCGGACGCCGTGCAGTTCAGCCGGCCGGACGGCGAGGGCGGCTGGACGGACGTCACCTGCGCGGCGTTCCTCGACGAGGTGCAGGCGGTGGCCCGCGGCCTCGTCGGGGCCGGGATCGGTCCCGGCGACCGCGTGGCGATCATCTCCCGGACCCGCTACGAGTGGACCCTCCTCGACTACGCGACCTGGTTCGCCGGTGCCGTCAGCGTCCCGATCTACGAGTCCTCCTCCGAGGAGCAGGTCCGGTGGATCCTCGCCGACTCCGGCGCCCGCGCAGTCGTCGTGGAGGATGCGACCCACCTCGCGCGGGTCGGCGCCGTGCGCGGCGACCTCCCTGACCTCGAGCACGTGTGGGCCATCGACAGCGGCGCCGTGGCGGAGATCGGCCGGCTCGGAGCCGGGGTCACCGAGGACGACCTGGAGGCGCGTCGGAGCGCGACCGGGCCGGACGACCTCGCCACGCTGATCTACACGTCGGGGACGACCGGGCGCCCCAAGGGCTGCATGATCACCCACGACAACTTCCAGAACGAGCTCTGCGTCGCCGTCGCCGAGCTCGAGCGGCTCTTCGACGCCGAGGGCGCCTCGACGCTGCTCTTCCTGCCGCTCGCCCACGTCTTCGCCCGGATCATCCAGGTCGGCTGCGTGAAGTCTCGTACCCGGCTCGGCCACAGCTCCGACATCAAGAACCTGCTCCCCCAGCTGGCCAGCTTCCAGCCCACCTTCCTGCTCGCGGTGCCTCGCGTCTTCGAGAAGGTCTTCAACACCGCCTCGCAGCGCGCGACGGCCGACGGCCGCGGCAAGGTCTTCGACCGCGCTGCGGAGGTCGCGATCGCGTGGTCCCGCGCGCAGGACGGCGGTCGGGTGCCGGTGCGGGTCCGCGCCCAGCATGCCCTCTTCTCCCGCCTCGTCTACGGCCGGCTGCGCGAGGCGCTCGGTGGGCGGTGCGAGTTCGCGGTCTCCGGTGGCGCACCGCTCGGTGAGCGGCTCGGCCACTTCTACCGCGGCGTCGGCGTCAACGTCCTCGAGGGCTACGGCCTGACCGAGACCACCGCAGCCCTGACCGTGAACCTGCCCGACGCGCAGAAGGTCGGCACCGTCGGGCGTCCCCTGCCGGGCACCGCGGTCCGGGTCGCCGACGACGGTGAGCTGCTCTTCAAGGGCGGGCAGGTGTTCGGCGGCTACTGGAACAACCCCGAGGCGACCGACGAGGCGCTCCACGACGGCTGGTTCCACACCGGCGACGTCGGCGAGGTCGACGACGAGGGCTTCGTGCGGATCACCGGCCGCAAGAAGGAGATCCTGGTGACCGCCGGCGGCAAGAACGTCGCGCCGGCCGTCCTCGAGGACCGGGTGCGTGCGTCGGCGCTGGTCAGCCAGTGCCTGGTCGTCGGCGACGGCCAGCCGTTCATCGCCGCCCTTGTCACCATCGACGAGGAAGCCTTCCCGGCCTGGGCCGAGCAGCACGGCAAGACGGGCCGGATCGCCGACCTGGTCGACGACGAGGACCTGCGCGCCGAGGTGCAGGCCGCGATCGACGAGGCCAACAAGGCCGTCTCCAAGGCCGAGTCGATCCGGAAGTTCACCATCCTGCCGACCGACTGGACCGAGGAGGCCGGCCAGGTCACGCCCAGCCTCAAGCTCAAGCGCAACGTCGTCATGCGGGAGAGCCGTGACGAGATCGCTGCGCTCTACGAGTGACCTTGGTCTCGGTCCGGGTGGCCCGGACGGTCCACTCGACCGGGGACCGTAGTCCCGATGGACCATGCCCGGAAGGCGATCGGACACCATTGGTCGGCGTTTCGGGATTTCTCTCACACGTCGTCCGCCGCCTCGCTAGCCTCGGGCTGCGCTGCAGCCCGGGGAGGCCTGCGGCACAACACATGGGGAGCGGGAGGGCTCTGAAGTGGATCGTCGCAGGTTGTTGCTCGTCGTTGCCGCGGTGATCGCCGCGCTCGGTGTCGCAGCGGTGTTCATGTACGCACGTGGCGCGGACGCGCGCGCCGCCGAGAAGTACGACACCGTGGAGGTGCTCACCGCGTCGCAGGACATCGCCCCCGGCGAGAGCCTCGACGACGCCCTGGAGAGCGGCAAGGTCCAGCTGACCCGGATCGCCCAGGCCCAGCTCCTCGAGGGCGCCAGCGACGACTCCGAGCCGCTGCGCAGCAAGGTCGCGCTGACCACCATCTACGCCGGTGAGCAGCTCATCCCCGCCAAGTTCGGCGCGATCGAGGACGTCGAGGCCCGCTCGAGCCTGCCGATCCCGAAGGGCAAGATCGCCATCTCGATCCTCGTCAAGGACGACGGCCGCGTCGGCCGCTTCACCAAGGCCGGCTCCGAGATCTCCGTGATCTCCACACTGCTCGACGACAGCCAGCACCCGATCGTCACCCGCGTCCTGCTCGACCGGGTCACCGTCCTCGCCGACGGCACCCAGACCGTCGAGCCGGAGAAGGGCGAGGGCACCAGCAACGTCACCGACGCCTCCATCCAGCGCCTGGTCACGATCGCCGTCACCCAGGAGCAGGCCGAGCGGGTCCGCTTCGCCGAGAAGGGTGGCGAGCTCACGATCGCGCTCCTCAACGACGCCAGCGAGGTCAAGCCCGGCCCCGGCGTCACCGCCGACAACCTGTTCGACTGAGAGGAGCGGAGATGCCCGTCATCGTCGAGGCGGATTCCGCCTCCGTCACCCCGCTGCTCAGCTTGATGCCGACCGGGTCGCACTCGGTCGCCTCGGTCGAGCGCATGCACGCCTGGCTCGACCAGCACGCCGACGAGTACGTCGTCGTCCTCGGCCCGMCCCTGCGGCTCGAGGAGGCCCTCGGCTGTGCCGAGGAGCTGCGGATCAAGCGGCCGACCGTCAGCGTCGTCCTCGTCCGCGACCAGTTCGACACCGACGTCCTCGCCCGCTCCATGCACGCCGGGATCCGCGACGTCGTCGTCGCGGACGGCGACGACAAGTCGCTGTCGATGGCCGTCGAGCGCGCCCACCAGCTCTACCAGGCCCTGCGCGGCCCCGGCGGCGCCCGCCAGCTCGGCCGCATCGTCACCGTCTTCTCCCCCAAGGGCGGTGTCGGCAAGACCACGTCGTCGGTCAACCTGGCCCTCGCGCTGACCGACCGCGGCGCGCGCAAGGTGTGCCTGGTCGACCTCGACCTCGCCTTCGGCGACGTCGCGATCACCATGCAGCTCTTCCCGACGCACTCCATCGAGCAGGCCGTCGGCTCGGAGGACTCCATCGACCTCGGCATGCTCGAGGGGCTGCTCACCCGCCACGAGGACTCGCTCAGCGTGCTCGCGGCGCCGGCCCACCCGGACGTGCGCGAGCGGATCACCCCGCTGCTGATCTCGCGGATCCTGCGCGCCCTCCGCGAGGGCTTCGACTACGTCGTGGTCGACACCTCGCCGTCCTTCGACGACGCGACGCTGACGGCCCTCGACGAGACCGACGAGTGCGTCATCGTCGCCACCCTCGACGTCCCGACCCTGAAGAACGTCAAGGTCGCCCTCGAGACCATGGACATGCTGTCCATCGCCCGCGGCCACCGCCACCTCCTGCTCAACCGGGCGGACGAGGAGGTCGGCATCAGCGTGGAGAAGGTAGAGAGCATCCTCGGGATGCCGGTGACCTCGCAGGTCGCGACCGCGGTCGACATCGCGGCCGCCACCAACTCGGGCACGCCGATCGTGTCGCACAAGCCGCACCACGCGGCGAGCGCGGCGTACTTCCAGCTCGCGTCGTCGGTCACGGGTGAGCCCGTGGGCGGTCCGACGCCGCCCGAGCCGGCCACGGCCGCGGAGCAGGGCCAGCGCTCCCGCGGCCTCTTCCGACGGAGGAGCTCATGAGCAGCCTGTCCGAGCGCCTCGCCGCCGCCCGCGCCGCCCAGGCGGCCGCCGCCGGCCAGGGCAAGCACGCCGCCGACGTCCCCCCGGACGCCACCCCGGCCCCCGCTGCCCCGGCACCCGCCGCCGCGGCCACCGCGCCGCCGTCCGCGCCCGACCTCCAGAAGGCTGCCCCCGCGTCCGGCGCGTCCGCCGCGGGTCCGCTGTCGGCCCGCGCGGCCGCTGCCGGCGCCTCGTCCGGCGGTGACGGCAAGTCGTCCTCGCGGCGGCCGCTCGCCGGCTCGGAGACCGACCGGATCGAGGAGCTCAAGTCCAGCGTGCACGAGGAGCTGCTCAAGCAGCTCGGCCCGCACCTGTACGACGCGGAGATGGACCAGGACGAGCTGGACCGGACGGTCCGCGCCGTCCTCGCCGAGGTGCTCGGTGCCCAGGACCGCCCGCTCAGCGCCGCGGACCGCTCCCGGGTCACCCAGGAGATCACCGACGACATCCTCGGCTACGGCCCGATCGACCCCTACCTGCGCGACCCCGAGGTCTCCGAGGTCATGGTCAACGGCCACGACGACGTCTGGCTCGAGCGTGACGGCCGGCTGGTCAAGGCCGACGCCCACTTCGCCGACGAGGCCCACCTGCGCCGAACGATCGAGAAGATCGTGTCGCGCATCGGCCGCCGGGTCGACGAGTCCTCCCCGATGGTCGACGCCCGCCTGCCCGACGGCAGCCGCGTCAACGCCATCGTCCCGCCGCTGGCGATCGACGGCTCGGCGCTGACGATCCGGAAGTTCTCCGCGGACCCGCTGACCGTGCAGGACCTGATCAACTTCGGTTCGCTCACGCCGCAGACGGCCGACTTCCTCGACGCCTGCGTGCGCGGCCGGCTCAACATCATCGTCTCGGGCGGCACCGGCGCCGGCAAGACGACCACGCTCAACGTGCTGTCGTCGTTCATCCCGCGCGACGAGCGCATCGTGACCATCGAGGACGCCGCGGAGCTGCAGCTCAAGCAGGAGCACGTGGTCCGGCTCGAGTCGCGCCCGGCCAACATCGAGGGCAAGGGCGAGGTCACCATCCGCGACCTGGTCCGCAACAGCCTCCGCATGCGCCCGGACCGCATCGTCGTCGGTGAGGTCCGCGACGCCTCCGCGCTCGACATGCTGCAGGCGATGAACACCGGCCACGACGGCTCGATCTGCACCCTGCACTCGAACGGCCCCCGCGACACGCTGGCCCGCATGGAGACGATGGTGCTGATGGCCGGCATGGACCTGCCGATCCGCGCCATCCGCGAGCAGGTCGCCTCCGCCGTCGACCTCATCGTGCACCAGACGCGCTTCAAGGACGGCTCGCGCCGGATCACGCACATCACCGAGGTGGAGCGGATGGAGGGCGACATCATCACCCTCCAGGACGTCTTCGTCTTCGACAACAGCGCCGGGTTCGACGAGAACGGCCGCATCCTCGGCCGGCTCCGCTCGACCGGCCTGCGACCGAAGTTCCTCGAGAAGCTCGCCTACGCCAACGTCGCGGTCGACCCGACCCTCTTCCGGACGGACAGGCTCTGATGGGTGCGCGACGGCTGCTGCTCCTGCTCGTCGCCGCCCTCGCGGCGCTCGTGCTGCCGGCCGGGGCAGCCTCCGCCGAGGACGGCACGATCGCCCACGTCGAGTCCACCGGCGACGGCCTGCGGGTGCTCGTCAACGTTCCCGCGGGCGCCGAGGTCGACCTCGCCGGCGTCGAGGCGACCCTCGACGGCGACGCCCTGGACGCGAGCGCCGAGGTGGCCGGCACCGGCACCGAGGTGAAGCGCACCGCGGTGCTGGCAATCGACACCAGCCAGTCGATGCGCCAGCGAGGCCGCTTCACCGCTGCCAAGGAGGCGGCACGGACCTACCTCGACACGGTCCCTGCCGACGTCGCCGTCGGCATCGTCACCTTCGACGCGACGGTCGCCGTCGCCCTCGAGCCGACCACCGACCGCAGCGCGGCCCGCGACGTGGTCGACGGCCTCGAGCTCGCCCGCGACACGCTCCTCTACGACGGGATCGTCGCCGCGATCGAGGCGACCGGCGACGAGGGCCAGCGCTCCGTGCTGGTGCTCTCCGACGGCGCCGACACCGGTGGCGAGTCCACGCTCACCGACGTCACCGACCGCATCGCCAGCACCCGCACCCTCGTCGACGTGGTGAGCCTCGGCCAGGCCGGCCGAGCGCTCGCGCCGCTGCAGGAGATGGCCGAGGCCGGCAAGGGCCGCGTCATCCGCAGCACCGGGCGCGGCCTCGCCGACGACTTCCGTGCCGAGGCCGACGTGCTGGCCAGCCAGGTGCTGGTCACCGCGCCGCTGCCGGAGGGCTTCTCCGCGACCCAGGCGACCGTCGAGGTCGTCCTGCCGACCGCCGGCGAGCCGGTGGTGGCGCGCGCGCTCGCGGCGGTGGAGCCGGCCTCGTCCGGCGAGGCCACCCGGCCAGACGCCGTGGAGCTGGACTCCCCCGGCGGCTGGCAGGTCCCCGAGTGGGTGCTCTACGCCGGCACCGGCGTGCTGGCCGTCGGCCTCATCGCCGCGGCGATGCTGCTCGTGCCCGGCAAGCCCGCGCCGATGAGCATCGCCGAACGGGTCGAGGCCTACAGCACGCAGGTCAACCGGCTGGAGAAGGCCGAGAAGCCCGCGTCGGAGCCGATGCTCGAGCAGGCCAAGGCCGCAGCGGCGGGGGTGCTCGAGCGCAACAGCGGCCTCAACGACCGCCGCCGGCAGCGGCTTCAAGCCGTCCGAGTGGCTGCTGGTCCACATCGCGGTGGTCTTCCTCGCAGGCCTCTTCGGCTTCCTGCTGACCGGCAACGGCGTCGCCGGAGCAGTGGCGATGGTCGTCGGTGCCTTCCTGCCGCCCGTCTACCTCCGCGTCCGCGCCAACCGGCGGCGCCGTGCCTTTGACGACGCCCTGCCCGACGTGCTGCAGCTGATCTCCGGCGCCCTCAGCGCCGGCCTCTCGCTCGCGCAGGCGGTCGACACCGTCGTCCGCGAGGGGCCCGAGCCGATCGCGTCCGAGTTCAAGCGGGTCCTCGTCGAGGCCCGGATCGGGATGCCGATCGAGGACGCCTTCGACGGCGTCGCCGCACGCTTCCAGAGCAAGGACTTCGCCTGGACCGTGATGGCCATCCGCATCCAGCGGCAGGTCGGCGGCAACCTCGCCGAGCTGCTCAACACGGTCGCGGCCACCATGCGCGAGCGGGCGTACCTGCGCCGCCAGGTGCGCACGCTGTCCGCCGAGGGGCGCTTCTCCGCGATCATCCTGTGCGCCATGCCGCCGTTGTTCGCCCTCTTCATGCTGTTCAGCAACCCGGACTACCTGGCCCCACTCGTCGCCGACATCCGCGGCTGGGCACTCATCGCCACCGCCGCCGCGATGATGACCGTCGGGACCGTCGCCATGTCACGCCTCGTGAAGGTGGAACTGTGATGCTGCTCCTCCTCGGCGTCGTGCTCCTCGCCGGCGCGATCGCGGCGGTCAGCGCCGCCCTGGTGAAGAACGAGAACCCGGACGGCCTCGCCCGGGCGCTGCAGGCGCTCGAGCAGCAGGGCGCGGCTGACCCCGAGCTGACGCGGGAGGCCGAGCCGTCCTTCGCCGACCGGGTCATCGACCCGCTCCAGGAGCGCGCGCTCGGCATCGGCCGGCGGGTGACAGGGGCCGACCAGGCCGAGCGGATCCGCCGTCGTCTCGACCAGGCGGGCAACCCCCGGGGCTGGACCGTGGACCGGGTCATCTCCTCGAAGGTGCTCGGAGCGGTCGTCGTCCCTGTGCTCGCGGTGCTCCTGGTGGTCGCGATGGCCGGGTCCGCCACGATGATGCTCGCAGGCGCGATCGGCGGCGCCGTGCTCGGCTTCTTCGCCCCCGACCTCTACCTCTACAACACGGCGGTCAAGCGCGCCGACGACCTGAAGAAGACGCTGGCCGACGCCGTCGATCTGCTGACCATCAGCGTGGAGGCCGGGCTCGGCTTCGACGCCGCGCTGCAGCACGTGGCCCGCCACACCGAGGGGCCGGTCGCCGAGGAGTTCTCCCGGGTGCTGCGCGAGATGCAGCTCGGCCGCAGCCGCGCCGACGCCCTGCGCACGCTCGGCGAGCGCAGCGACGTCGAGGACCTCAAGGCGTTCTCCAGCGCGATGGTGCAGGCCGACGCCTTCGGCGTGCCGATCGGCCAGGTGCTGCGCGTCCAGTCGAGCGAGATCCGGACCAAGCGGCGGCAGTACGCCGAGGAGAAGGCCCAGCAGGTGCCGGTGAAGATCATGGTCCCGCTGGTGCTCTTCATCCTGCCCTGCCTGATGATCGTGGTCATCGGGCCCGCCGTGCTGGGGGCCATGGATGCCTTCAACGGCTAGGACGGCCTAGGGTCGGGACATGGCCAGCAGCCAGACCTTCGTGGTGGTCGGGGCAGCGCGACTCTTCGCGCTGCTCGCCATCGGCGGGCCCATCCTGTGGCTGCGCCAGAGCGAGGGCGTCGTGGCGCTCATGCTCATCGCAGCCGTGTGGGTCTACCAGGGTGTCACGGCCACCCGGCGCGAGCTCCAGCTCTCGCTGAGCCCGACCACGGAGGCCGCGACGATCGGCGTCATCTGCGCGGTGAGCATGCCCTACGGTCCCTCGATCCTCGCCGCGCTCGTGGTGCCGCCGCTCTACGCCACCGCGACCGCCGGGATCCGGACGATGGTCCGCACGGTCATCGTCGAGGTGATCGCGGTGGTGGCCCTCGGCCTGATGTGGTGGGAGACGCTGACCAACGACCAGGCGGTGGCGATCTTCACCTGGGTGATGACCGGCCTGGGCCTGAGCCTCATCGCCAGCGTCACCTTCTCCTCCGACCGGGCGTCCGACCCGCTCGCGCCCTACCGCGACGCCCAGCAGCACCTCAAGCAGCTGCTCGCCCTCGCCGGCAACCTCAGCTCGGGCCTCGACGTGACCGCGCTCGGTGGCGAGCTGCTGAGCGAGGTCAGCGACCGCATCCCCAACCGCGGCCTGGTGCTCTACGTGCCTCGCGGTGACGCGCTGGCCCCCGTGGCCTCCACCATCGACATGTCGTCCGGCGACTTGTCGGCCTGCGAGACGCTCGCCGGCGACGTCCGCCACGGTCGCACCGACCGCACGACCGTGGAGATCGGCCAGGGCTTCGCCTTCCGGGTCAGCGACCAGGCCGTCGTCGCCGGCCTCCGACCCGTCGATGCCGGCCCCAGCACGATCAGCCTCGACGAGGTCGCGGCCAGCCTCGGCGACAACGCCGTCAAGCTCGATGCCGCCCTGCTCTTCGCGCAGTTCCGCGACGCCGCGACGGCCGACGAGCGCAACCGCCTCGCCCGTGAGATGCACGACGGCGTGGCCCAGGACATCGCCTCGCTCGGCTACCTCGTCGACGCCCTCGCCGCCCGTCCCGCCGACGAGCAGCAGGCGAAGGTGCTGGGGATGCTGCGCGACCGCGTGTCGGTGGTGGTGGCCGAAGTCCGCCGGTCGGTCATGAACCTGCGCACGTCGATCGGCGAGGCGGAGAGCCTGGGCGCAGCGATCAGCAACGTGGCCCGGCACCTCTCGGAGTCGTCCGGCATCCCGATCCGGGTGCGCCTCGACGAGCAGCCCGCCCGGCTGCGGCCCGAGGTCGAGGCCGAGCTCTTCCGCATCGCCCAGGAGGCGATGAACAACGCGGTCAAGCACGCCCGGGCGACGTCGATCGACGTGCGCTGCCAGGTCTACGCCCCCGAGGCGCTGATCACGGTGACCGACGACGGCATCGGCATGCAGCAGGCGCGTAGCGACTCCCACGGCCTGAAGATCATGCGCGAACGTGCCAGACTGATCGGAGCGGACCTCGTGGTCCGCGACAACGCCAGCCGCGGGCTGACGGTCTCGGTCTCCCTGAAGGTCCCCCGCCACCCGGTGGGCACTGGCTCCGCACGTACGACCCCCGAGGAGTAGCCATGAGCGACCCGGCTGACCAGGCCAAGGTCACCGTCCTGCTGATCGACGACCACGAGCTGATCCGCAACGGCCTCGGCGCCGTGCTCGACCTCGAGCCCGACCTCGAGGTGGTCGCCACGGCCGGTTCCGTCGCCGAGGGGATCCAGCGCTACCACGAGGTGCGACCCGACGTCGTGGTCACCGACCTGCAGATGCAGGACGGCACCGGGCTCGACGTCGTGCGCACGCTGCGCAAGGAGAGCGACGAGGTCGGCCTCATCGTGCTCACGATGCACTCCGGCGACGACCAGATCTTCGCCGCCATGCAGGCCGGCGCCTCGGGCTTCGTCGGCAAGGACGCGCCCTCCACCGAGGTGATCAAGGCCGCGCGCCACGCGGCCGTCTCCCCCAAGGCCTTCGTGTGCGCCGGCCTGGTCGGCGCCATGATGCGCCGCCAGTCCGCCGAGTCGACCGCCCTCACCGAGCGCGAGCACGACGTCCTCCTGCTCCTCGCGGAGGGGCTCAACGCCGCGGCGATCGGGCAGAAGCTCTACCTCTCGGAGTCGACCACGAAGTCGCACATCGCCCGGATCTACCAGAAGCTCGGGGCGGCCAACCGCGCCCAGGCGCTGGTGACCGCGATGCGGATCGGGCTGCTGTCGACGGTCGCGCCGTCCGCCCGCTGACCACAGCGACTGCGGACCGGCGGGGACCGGCGGGACCGCGTCCGGCCGTGACCCCGATCACGGGTCGCGGGTAGTCCGAACTGACTACCACCGTTGAGACGAACTCCCGATCCGTCAGGACGCCGATTCCGGCAGAGTTCTGACTGTCGGGGAAGCACTCCCCGGGGACACAGCTAGAACCAGTGCACAAGGAGACCCCGATGGTCCAGTACCTGCAGATCCTGCTCAACGCCCGGCTCGCGAAGATGGAGGAGCGCGGCGCCACGGCCGTCGAGTACGGCCTGCTCGTCGCCCTCATCGCCGTCGCGATCATCATCGCGGTCCGCACCCTGGGCGACAACCTGACCGGCGTCTTCGACAACGTCGGCGACGAGGTCGGTGGCGCCGGCGGCGACGGTGGCGCCGGCGGCGAGTGATCGCTCGCACCCACCTCGCGTGAACCGAACGGCCGGGTTGTCCCTGACAACCCGGCCGTTCGACTGTCCGGAAGAGCAGAGCCAGAGAGGGAACCGACGAGATGCAGCCCGGGACGGACGTGGGGCAGGTGGCCCTGCTGGACGAGCGCGGTGCGACCTCGGTCGAGTACGCGCTGCTGATCGCCCTGATCGCCGCGGTCATCGTGGGAGCAGTGGCCATCTTCGGTGGCGTCGTTCAGGACCTCTTCGACTTCGACTTCCCCGGGTAGGCCCGGGCCAGCCCGACCCGTTCGAGCACGGTCGGGTGCGAGCCGAACCAGAAGTGTGACCACGTCGGAGGAGTGGGGTCGGCGTGGGCACGCAGGGCCAGACGGCGCTGGAGCGCGACGAACGACTCGGGGTCGTTTGTCTGCTCCAGCGCCGTCTGGTCCGCCCGGGTCTCCAGGGCCCGGCTGATCCCGTTCTGCACCGGGGAGGTCGCCAGCCCGGCCAGAGCCACCACGGCCAGCAGGAGGGGCACCGTCCCGGCGCTGCGCAGGTCGCGGCGCGGCACTCCCCCGGTGAGCACCAGGCCGAGCAGGCCGACCCCCACCAGCGCCCCGGCCGCCCCGAGGGCCGTGCCGGTCACCACGTCGCCGTGCTCGGCGTGGGCCAGCTCGTGGGCGACGACCGAGAGCACCTCGTCGCGCGGGGTGCCGTCGACCAGGTTGTCGTAGAGCACGACCCGCCGGGTGTGGCCGAAGCCGGACACCCAGGCGTTCAGCGTCGTCGTACGACGTGAGGCGTCGGCCACCAGCACGTCGTCCACCTCGACGCCCTGGCGCTCGGCCAGCGCCAGCACCTCGGTGCGCAGCGGCCCGTCGGCCAGCGACTCGAAGCGGTTGAAGMCCGGCTCGACCAGCAGCGGGTAGACGAACGAGCCGAGCACCACCAGCCCGGCGGCCACGACGCCCGCGACCGCCGGCCAGGCCCGCGGCAGCAACCGCACGCAGCCGACCAGCGCGACCACCGCCAGGGACGTGAGCACGACCGAGACGCCCACGCTCTTCGCCACGTCGGCCGACCACGCGGCCCAGGTGCCCGTCGCGAGGCCCTCGTCGAGGGCGAGCCGGCGCAGCGCGACCGAGAACGGCAGCGTGGCCACCCGGCCGACCACGGCCAGTCCGGCGACGACCAGCACGATGCGGACCCACCACCAGCCGGGCACCCGCTCGGCCCACTCCCGGCCGCGGCGGCCGAAGCCGAGCCAGCAGGCGACGGCGAGCGAGACCGCCAGCGAGGACCAGCTCCACGTGCGCGCCCAGCGCGCGTAGTGCTCCCCGCGCTCGATCTCGGAGAAGGTGAACACCGAGTCCGCGTCGGCCGGGGGCGGCATGCCGCCCGGCACCGGCTCCCACGGCACCCGGGTGGCGGCGAGCAGCACGAAGGCCGCCACGCCGAGCAGGACGGTGCCGAGCGCGACCCGTCGCGTCGCCCGTGCCTCCTCCACGGCCCTACTCTGGCACGCCGGCCAGCGCCGCCAGGCGGGAACGCCACGCAGCCAGCAGGTCGTCCTCCGACCACCCGAAGCCCCGGCGCAGCGCGTCCGCCGTCCCGGCACCGTCGAGCACCTCGCGGTAGAGCGTCGCCAGCGCGTCGTCCCCGCCGCGGTCGGCCAGGGTCTCGGCGACCTGCCACGCGCCCTCGTAGAGGGTGCCCAGGTGCCCGGCGCCCGGGGAGAAGTCGCTGTCGGCGGGCAGCCGGTCGGGCAGCCCGTCGCGCTTGACCTGGCGGATCACCTGCGCGGCGGTGCGGGACTCCGGCAGGTCGACGTCGCGCAGGGCGACGTGGTCGGCGAAGCCCTCGACGAGCCACAGCGGCGCGTTCCTCGCCCCGACCGCCCCGGTCACCGCGTGCACGGCCTCGTGCGTCATCACGACCTGCGCGGCGACCCGGTCGAGGCCGTCGAGGACGGCGCGGTTGACGAACACGTGGACCGGGCTCCGCGGAGCCGTGGTGCCGTCGACCGGCGCGGTCACCGCGGCGATGGAGTCGTAGGCGCCCCGGTCGGCACCGAGCACGCGGTGCAGCTGCTCGCCGTCCTCCGGCACCTCGACGACCAGGCCGTCACCGCGGCCGAGCAGCGGCCGGGTGGCGGCGACGGCACGGGCTGCGCGCTCGGCGTAGCGGTCCGCGACCTCCGGCTCGCCCGCCGCCATGACCAGCGCCCCCGGCACGCGCCGTACGACGAGGCCGCCGCTCGGCCGCGGCCACGCCGGCGATCGTGCGCCCCCCGTCGTCGAAGGACACCGCGACCTCGGTGCGCGCCGCGGCGCGGTCGAAGCCGTCGACGCGCCAGGAGACCGACACCAGGCCGTCCCAGCCGTCGTCGCCGTCGGTCGCGCCGGTCTCGGTCACGTAGCCGAGGCTGACGTCCTCGAGCCGCAGCGCGGTGGCGTTGCGGGCCAGCGCCGCGAGCAGGTCGGCGGACTGGTCGTCGGCGCCGAGGTCGGCAGCGGCGCCGGGGTCGTCGAGCGCGTCGCGCAGCGCGGCGAGGGTCGCCGTGGCGACCGTCGGGTCAGCGGCGTCGCTGCGGGTGGCCGGCGGCGGGGCGACGTACTCGTCGCCCGAGCAGCCCCCGCCCAGCAGGGCCCCGACGGAGAGCACCCCCGTCAGGGCGGAGGTGACGACCCGCCGGGTCACCCAGGCCGGACCGCTCCGGCGTAGGGCATCTCGTCGACGCTGGAGACCTTCACGCCCGCACCGGGGTTGGCCGCGTGGACGATCATGCCGTTGCCGAGGTAGATCCCGACGTGGCTGACCGGGCTGTAGTAGAAGACGAGGTCGCCCGGCTGCAGGTCGCTGCGCGAGACCGGCGTGCCGGAGCCCATCTGGGCGCGCGAGGAGTGCGGCAGGCTGACGCCGGCCTGGGCCCAGGCCATCATCGTGAGGCCGGAGCAGTCGAAGGCGTTGGGGCCGGCCGCACCGTAGACGTAGGCGTCGCCGACCTGCGCGAGTGCGTAGGCGATGGCGGCCTTGGCCCGGCCCGAGGCGGGGATGGAGCCCGCGGCTGGGACCCGGCCGCTGCCGCGGGACAGGATCTCGGCGCGCTCCTCCTCCTCGAGCTTCGAGAGGAGCTCCTTCGCCTTCGCGAGCTTCGCGTCGGCGCTCTCCTTCTCCTTGCGCAGGGTCCTCTTGAGCGACTTGACGTCGTCGCGCCGCTCCTCGGTCTGCTCGAGCCGGATGGCGTAGGCCTCGAGCTCGTTGTCGTAGTCCGACAGGAGCGAGTCCTGGATGCCGTCGACGGTGGAGAGCGTGGTGAGCTCGTCGAGGAAGCCCTGGGAGTCAGAGGTCATCAGCTCACCGGCCGGACCGAAGCCGCGGTCGCGGGAGCTCTCGATGACGGCGTCGCGCACGTCGGCGCGGACGCCGTCCAGGGCGTCGCCCTGGCGGGTCTGGTCGGCCTCGAGGGAGTCGAGGTCGCGGTTGAGCTCGCGGAGCTCGAGCCGGGCGTCGTTGAAGCGCTCCGAGGCCTGCTCGGCCTGGTGCAGCAGCTTCTCGACGCGGTCGCGGACGGTCTCGATGTCCGGCTCGGCCTGCGCGGGGTTGGTCGGGGCGCTCACCGAGAACGCGATCGATCCGGTCAGGGCCAGTGCGGCGAGTGAAGCGGTGGTTCGTTTCCGGCCGTTCAGCACGTGCTGGCGGTCCCCTCTGTGGTGTCGTACGCCTACCGGGTGAGCTGTCGGGTTCGGGCACGACTTGCCCTACCCGCGCTCCCTGCTCCCCGGCCGCCCGTGGGTGGCCTGGTCGCCCCTTGCGCGGGACTCACCCCAGATGTGGTTGGGTCCCCGGCTCCGGGACCGCGGACGGCCCCGGACTCAGCGCGGTGCCCGCGCGGATCGTCGACCCACTTCCACGGACACCTGAGCGAGCAGCCTAATCGCGGGCCACGGCGCGACCAAACCCCGTCGTGCGTGTTGTGGACACGTGGCGCGAGACACAGGTCACACCTGTATCACCAGTCGCTCCACCCCCACATGTCCCACCCGGTCCGGGCCCGGGCCGGGTGTTGCCGGTCAGGCGGACTCCACCTCGGGCGCGGACACCGGGCGGACCAGCCGCAGCGGTGGCACCAGGCCGCCCTCCGCGAGCGCGTCGAGCGCACGCAGCTCCTCGTCGTCGATCACCAGCTCGGGAGGGGGTCCGAGCAGCACGGTCACCACGCAGTCGTGGCACGCCAGCCCCCGCACCACGCAGGTGTCGCAGTCGATCCTCGTCGTCATGGGGCGAGCGTGGCAGGAGGGGCCGACACAACCCCCGCACGGCACCACCTGCACGATTGCGTCGGCGGTCCCGCTTACCGTCGGGGCATGACCTCGACCGCCACCGCAGCGCACCGGTGGGAGGAGCAACGCTCGTTCGAGGAGCTCGGCCGCCCGCTGCACGACGTCACGTTCTGCGTGGTGGACCTGGAGACGACCGGCGGCTCGTTCGCCGACGGCGACATGATCACCGAGATCGGTGCGGTGAAGGTCCGCGGCGGCGAGGTGCTCGGCGAGTTCCAGACGCTGGTCAACCCGCACACCTCGATCCCCGCCTTCATCGCCGTGCTGACCGGGATCACCAACCGCATGGTCGCCGACGCGCCGTCGATCCGCTCGGCCCTGCCCGCCTTCCTGGAGTTCGCCGCCGGCAGCGTGCTCGTCGCCCACAACGCCCGCTTCGACGTCGGCTTCCTGCGGCACTTCGCCCGCGAGATGGACCTGGCCTGGCCCGACTTCGAGGTGCTCGACACGGTCAAGCTCGCCCGGCACGTGGTGACCCGCGACGAGGCGCCCAACCACAAGCTCTCCTCGCTCGCGCGGGTCTTCCGCGCCTCCACGACCCCCAACCACCGCGCCCTCGAGGACGCCCGGGCCACCGTCGACGTGCTGCACGGGTTGATGGAGCGGCTCGGCGGGCTGGGCGTGCACACCCTCGAGGAGCTGCAGGGCTACTCCGCACGCGTCGCCACCGCCTCGCGGCGCAAGCGCCACCTGGCCGACGCCCTCCCCCACGCGCCGGGGGTCTACCTCTTCCACGACGAGCGGGAGCGGGTGCTCTACGTCGGCACCTCGCGCGACCTGCGCCGCCGGGTGCGCTCCTACTTCACCGCCTCCGAGAAGCGCAGCCGGATGGGCCAGATGGTCCAGCTCGCCGCGTCGGTGACCGGGATCGAGTGCGCCACCCCGCTGGAGGCGCAGGTGCGGGAGCTGCGCCTGATCGCGGAGCACAAGCCGCCCTACAACCGGCGCTCGCGACACCCCGAGAAGGTCACCTGGCTCAAGCTGACCCGCGAGCCGTGGCCCCGGCTGTCGCTGGTCAAGAGGGTCCTCGACGACGACGCCGACTACGTCGGCCCGTTCTCCTCGCGCGCCAGCGCGGAGAGCTCGCTGCAGGCGCTGCACGAGGTCTTCCCGATCCGCCAGTGCAACGACCGGCTCGCCCGCCGTCCGTCCCGCTCGCCCTGCGTGCTGGCCGAGATGCACCGCTGCCTGTCCCCGTGCGACGGCAGCGTCGACGAGCAGTCCTACGCCGCCGTCGTCCGCCAGCTGCAGGACACCCTCCTGCGTCGCCCCGACGACGTCGTCGACCTCGTGCAGGCACGGATGGCCGCCCTCGCCGAGGAGGAGCGCTTCGAGGAGGCGGCCCGGCACCGCGACCGGCTCGCCGACTTCATCCGCGGCGCCGCGCGCAACCAGCGGCTCCGGGCGCTCACCGGCTGCCCCGAGGTGGTCGCCGCGCGCCGCGAGGAGGACGGCCGCTGGGCGGTCCACGTCGTGCGCCACGGCCGGCTCGCCGCCGCCGGCACCATCCCGCCCGGTGCCGACGCGCTGGCGTGGGTCGAGGCGCTGCGCCACACCGCCGAGACCGTGCTCCCCCAGGTCGGGCCGACACCGGCCGCGACCGCCGAGGAGACCGAGCGGATCCTGCGCTGGCTGGAGTCCCCAGGCGTGCGCCTGGTCGACGTCGTGGGCGAGTGGACCTGCCCGGTGCAGGGCGCAGCCCGGCACGTCGGGCTGACCGTGCGCTCCACGCTCCCTAGGCTGGACCCATGATCACCGCCATCGTGTTCGTCCAGGCCGAGACCGCGCGGATCCCGGAGGTGGCCAGCGCCATCGCGGCCCTGGACGGCGTCAGCGAGGTCTACTCCGTCACCGGCCAGATCGACCTCATCGCGCTGGTGCGGGTCCGCAACCACGAGGACATCGCCGCCGTGGTGTCCGACAAGCTCAACAAGGTCGAGGGCGTCGTCGACACCGAGACCCACATCGCCTACCGCGCGTACTCCCGCCACGACCTCGAGGCGGCCTTCTCCATCGGCCTGGACTGAGCTGCCTCAGGCGGACGCGGCAGCGACCCAGCGCTCCAGCGTCGACTGGGCGGCGCCGGAGTCGATCGCCTCGCCCGCGCGGCGGATGCCGTCGGCGAGCGCCTCCTCCACGGGGGCCCCGGGCGCGTCGTAGACCGCGAGCGCGGCGCCCGCGTTGAGCAGCACCGCCTCCCGGACCGGGCCGGGCTCCCCCGCCAGCAGGCGTCGTACGACGTCGGCGTTGTGTGCCGCGTCACCGCCCCGGAGGTCCTCGGTGGTCGCGGGGCTGAGCCCGAACGCCGCCGGGTCGACCTTCGCGGTGCTCACGGTGCCGCCGTGGACGACCCACAGCGAGGACGTGGTGGTCGTCGTCAGCTCGTCGAGCCCGTCGTCGCCGCGGAACACCCACGCGTCGACGCCGCGCGCGGCGAACACGCCGGCCATCACCGGGGCGAGCCGCGCGTCGGCGCAGCCGATCGCCTGGGCGGCGGGCCGGGTCGGGTTGGCCAGCGGCCCGAGCACGTTGAACGCGGTGCCGATGCCCAGCTCCTTGCGCGGGACCGCGGCGTGCCGCATCGCAGGGTGGAAGGCGGCGGCGAAGCAGAAGGTGATCCCCGCCTCGGTCGCCACCCGGGCCACCCGGTCGGCCGGCAGGTCGAGCCGGACCCCGAGCGCCTCGAGCACGTCGGCGGTGCCGGCCTTCGACGAGGCGGAGCGGTTGCCGTGCTTGACCACGCGGGCGCCCGCGCCCGCGGCCACGATGGCCGACATCGTCGAGATGTTCACCGAGAACGAGCGGTCCCCGCCGGTGCCGACCACGTCGAGCAGGCGCCCGGGCACCGAGATCGGCGTCATCACGTCGTACATCGCGTCGACGAGGCCGGTCAGCTCCTCGATCGTCTCGCCCTTGGCGCGCAGCGCGACCACGAAGCCGGCGATCTGCGCCGGGGTCGCCTCGCCGGCGAGGATCTCCCCCATCGCCCACGCCGCCTGGGCAGGCGTCAGGTCCTCCCCGGCCACGAGCGAGCCGAGGACGTCAGGCCACGTCATCCCGTGGAGCCCCTGCTCAGGCGGGGACGCGGGCGCGCAGCAGCGACACGACCGCCTCGGCCAGCTGGATCGGGTCGATCGGGTGCGGCACCGCGGCGTCGGCACGCGACCAGGTCGCCAGCCACGCGTCCTGCGGGCGGCCGGTCAGCACGAGCAGCGGCGGACAGTCGTAGATCTCGTCCTTGAGCTGCTTGGCGACGCCCATGCCGCCGGCGGGCACGGCCTCGCCGTCGAGGATCGCGAGGGCGAGGTGCCCTGCGTCCATGTGCTGGATCACCACGGGCTCGGTGGCCACCTCGACGTACTCCAGCTCCGGCAGGTCCGGGTGCGGGCGCCGGCCGAGGGCCAGGATCACCTGCTCGCGGGTGTGCACGTCGTCGCTGTAGACAAGCACCTTCAGAGGCTTCGGAGAGCTCACCCTCGCGATGCTACTCGGCCTCGGGCCCCGCCGGGGGCCGGGTCTCGGCCGCGGCGAGCCGCTCGCGCCGCTCGAGGCGGTCCAGCCGGCGGTCCTCCCGCTCGGCCTCCTTCATCGACGAGCGCACCCACTGGATGAACAGGACGACGAAGAAGATCACGCCCACCAGGTCGCCCGCGCCCCACAGGATCCCGCCGGCGAGGTGCTGGTCGTCGTACGGGTCGGGCAGCCACGCGCCCATCGGTCCGTCGTGCAACGCGGGGTACCAGTCGCCGCCCAGCAGCTCCTTCTGCCCCATGATCGTGACGCCGAGGAAGGCGTGGAAGGGCAGCGTCATCACCGTGAGCAGCACCCGGAAGGGGTGCGCCACGCGGCCGGGCAGCGGGTCCACGCCCACGATCGGCCAGAAGAAGATGGCGCCCACCAGCACCAGGTGGACGTGCATCATCTCGTGCACGTAGGTCGAGCGCAGGGACGCCTCGTACCAGTCGGTGAAGTAGAGCGCCCACGGCGAGATCACGTAGAGGCCGAACGCCAGCGGCGGGAACCCGAGCACCTTGGCCAGCCGCGAGTGGAGCACCGCGAGCAACCAGCCGCGCAGGAGGCGGGGCAGGGTTCGCAGCGCGAGCGTGACGGGCGCACCCAGCGCCAGGGAGAGCGGAACCACCATCGACAGCACCATGTGCTGGACCATGTGCGCACTCAGCAGCACGGTGTCGTACGCCGCGAGGCCGGACGACGTCGCGAGGTAGAACGACAGCATGCCGATCAGCCAGGCGATGGTCCTCCCGACGGGCCAGGAGTCGCCGCGCCGGCGCAGGGCCGCCACGCCCACGAGGTAGAGGCCGGTCGCCCAGACGGTCACGACCAGCGGGAGCGGGGCCAGGCCCCACTCGGACAGCAGGGCACCCGCGTCGAACGGCGGGAGGTCCTCGACGGCGGCGGCGGCCGTCACCACCAGCCCCACGGGCACCCCCTCGCGTCAGTCACGGCCGGATCCCGGGCGGGAAAACCAGCCTCCACGAGCGTAGGCGGGGGGTGATGACCGTTCATAACGGGGGGTCGGGATGCCCCCGCCGAGCGATACCGCCATAATGGCGCTCGTGGCGATCTCAGCTTCGGCATCTCTTCCTGCTTCGCGCCTGCACGGCCAGCACGACCGACCCTCGATGGTGGCGGTCGGCACGATCATCTGGCTGTCCAGCGAGCTCATGTTCTTCGCTGCCCTCTTCGCGGCGTACTTCACGATCCGGTCGGTCTCGCCGGAGATGTGGGCGGAGAACACCGAGCTGCTCAACGTGCCGTTCGCGAGCGTCAACACCACGATCCTCGTGCTGTCGTCGTTCACCTGCCAGTTCGGCGTGTTCGCCGCCGAGCGTGGCCAGGTGGCGCGCACCGGTGGGCTGCTGCAGCTGAACAAGTGGGGCCTGCGCGAGTGGTTCATCCTCACCTACGTCATGGGCGCCATCTTCATCGGCGGCCAGGCGCTGGAGTACGCCGAGCTGATCCACCACGGGGTGACCATCCCGAAGGACGGCTACGGCACGATGTTCTACCTGACCACCGGCTTCCACGGGATCCACGTGACCGGCGGCCTCATCGCGTTCCTCTTCGTGCTCGGGCGCACCTACGTCGCCCGGAAGTTCACCCACGAGCAGGCGGTCAGCGCGATCGTCGTCTCCTACTACTGGCACTTCGTCGACGTGGTCTGGATCGGACTGTTCGCGGCGATCTACCTGATCCAGTGACCGCCCGCGTCCTGATGACGACCCACACCCCCAGCCCGACCCGGACCAAGGACTGATTGTGCGCCTTCTGAACCGCTCCGCCGGTCGCCTCTCCAGGCACCGCCGCGGCCCGCTCGCCGGCCTCGTCGTGCTCGTGCTGGGCCTGCTGCTGACGGGCGGCCTCTACGCCGCCCTCGCGCCGGCCCAGGCCGACACCGACGCCGACCAGGAGGCGCTGGTCCAGGAGGGCCGGGAGCTCTTCCTCATCGGCTGCGCGTTCTGCCACGGCCAGAACGGCGAGGGCGTCCTGACCCAGGGCGGCTCGCAGTACGGCCCGGCCCTGACTGACGTCGGTGCCGCCGCGGTCGACTTCCAGGTCGGCACCGGCCGCATGCCGATGGCCCAGCCCGGCGCCCAGGCGCCGCGCAAGGAGGTCGTCTACACCAAGGACGAGATCGCCGCCCTCTCGGCGTACGTCGCGTCGCTGGGCACCGGCCCGGCCATCCCGGACGCCGACCTCTACGACACCGACAAGCCCGGTGACCTCAACGGCGACGGCAAGCAGGACGACGAGGACAAGGTGCTCCTCGTCGCCCGCGGCAGCCAGATCTTCCTGGCCAACTGCACCGCCTGCCACAACTTCGAGGGCTCCGGCGGCGCTATGCCGCGCGGCGGTTTCGCCCCCAAGATCCGCGGCGTCGACCCGAAGCACATCTACGAGGCGATGCTGACCGGACCGCAGTCGATGGACACCTTCTCCGACGGCAACATCCCGCCTGAGGACAAGAAGGCCGTCATCGCCTACATCGAGGCCCTCGAGGAGACGCCGGGCTACAGCGGATTCACCTTCGGCGGCCTCGGCCCCGTCAGCGACGGCATCATCGTGTGGGTCGGCGGCATCGGCATCCTCGTCGGCTTCGCGGTCTGGATCGCGGCACACACCACCCGCTCGAGCAAGCAGAAGGACGAGGCGGCAGCGTGAGCGACGCACACACCCCCGACGAGCACGGCGGCCAGGTGGCCAACGTCGCCCCGATCGCCGACCCGGGCCTGCCGGCCCACCAGTGGCGACCGACCGACGTCGACCCGGGCCAGGAGAAGCGCGCCGAGCGCCAGGTCGCGGCCCTGTTCGGCCTCTCGGCCGTCTGCGTCATCTTGTTCCTGGTCTCCTACTTCGCCTTCGACATCGGCGACAACTGGCACGTCATCGGCGGCTTCGGCGCCTCGACCATGGCCCTCGGCGTGACCCTCGGCCTCGCGCTGCTCTTCATCGGCGTCGGCGTGATCCACTGGGCCCGCAAGCTCATGGGTGACCACGAGATGGTGGAGATGCGCCACTCGGCCCGCTCCGCCGACGAGGACCGCGCGGTCACGCTGAAGGCGCTCGACGACGGCATCGCCGAGTCCGGCATCGGCCGCCGGCCGCTGATCCGCAACTCGCTGCTCGGCGCGCTCGGCCTGGTCGGCATCGCGCCGGTCGTGATGCTGCGCGACCTCGGTCCGCTGCCGGGCAAGAAGCTCTACCACACGATCTGGGGCGACGGCACCGCTGACCGCCCGATGCGGATCGTCCGCGACGGCATCTGGACCCCGATCCTGGCCTCGGACCTGGAGATCGGCGACCTGGTCAACTGCCAGCCCGACGCACTGTTCAACCCGGAGCGCTACGGCATCGACCCGAGCGAGGTCGAGGGCGTCAACCTCCAGATCCACAAGTCCAAGGCGTCGCTGATCCTGCTGCGCATGAAGCCCGAGGACATCAAGCCGGGCAAGGACGCCAACGGCAACAGCCGTGAGAACTGGGACGTCAACGGCATCGTGGCGTACTCCAAGATCTGCACCCACGTCGGCTGCCCGATCTCGCTGAACGAGCGGACGACCCACCACCTGCTCTGCCCCTGCCACCAGTCGACCTTCGACCTCGCCGACTCCGGCAAGGTGGTGTTCGGCCCCGCCGGCCGTCCGCTGCCGCAGCTGCCGATCACGGTCGACGACGAGGGCTACCTCGTGGCGCAGAGTGACTTCGACGAGCCGGTCGGCCCGAGCTTCTGGGAGCGTGACTACTATGAGCGTTGATGTGAGCAAGGTCGCCACGACCAACGGCACGCAACCTGCCACGGGCGCCAAGGGCCCCAAGGCCGCCGGCGCGATCGCGAACTGGGCCGACGAGCGCCTGGGCCTCGGCACGGCCATGAAGAAGAACCTGCGCAAGGTCTTCCCGGACCACTGGTCCTTCATGCTCGGCGAGATCGCCCTGTGGAGCTTCGTCGTCCTGCTGCTGACCGGCGTCTTCCTGACGCTCTGGTTCGACCCGAGCATGACCGAGGTCCAGTACGACGGCTCCTACGACCCGCTGCGCGGCGTCCACATGTCGTCGGCGATGGCCTCGACGCTCGACATCTCCTTCGACGTGCGCGGCGGCCTGCTCATGCGGCAGATGCACCACTGGGCCGCGTCGATCTTCATCGCCTCGATGATGATCCACCTGCTGCGCGTCTACTTCACCGGCGCGTTCCGCAAGCCGCGCGAGCTCAACTGGGTCATCGGCTGCCTGCTGCTGCTGCTCGGCACCATCGAGGGCTTCACCGGCTACTCGCTGCCCGACGACCTGCTCTCCGGCACCGGGGTGCGCGCCGCGGACGGCTTCGTGAAGGCCACGCCCGTCGTGGGGACGTACCTGTCGTTCTTCCTCTTCGGTGGGGAGTTCCCGGGCGACTCGATCATCCCGCGGTTCTACGTGATGCACATCCTGCTGATCCCGGCGCTCCTGCTGGCCCTGGTCGCCGCCCACATGATGCTGCTCGTCTACCACAAGCACACGCAGTGGCCCGGCCCCGGCCGCACCGAGCAGAACGTCGTCGGCTACCCGATGCTGCCGGTGTACGCCGCCAAGGCCGGTGGCTTCTTCTTCATCGTGTTCGGCGTGATCACCCTGCTGGGTGGCCTCGTCTCGATCAACGCGGTGTGGAAGCTCGGCCCCTACGACCCGTCCAAGGTGACCGCGGGCTCGCAGCCCGACTGGTACATGGGCTGGCCCGACGGCCTGCTGCGCATCATCCCGCCGTGGGAGACGCACATCTGGGGCGTCACCTTCTCGTGGAACGTGATCATCCCGATCCTCGTCATGCCGCCGCTGATGCTGATGATCCTGATGGCGCTGCCGTTCATCGAGTCCTGGGTCACCGGCGACAAGCGGGAGCACCACCTGCTGCAGCGTCCGCGCAACGCCCCGACGCGTACGGCGATCATGGTCGCGCTGATGACCTTCTACGGCCTCTCGTGGGCCGCGGGCGGCAACGACATCATCGCGATCAAGATGGACCTGTCCATCAACCAGATCACCTACTTCCTGCGGGCAGCGGTGTTCATCGGTCCGGTGATCGCCTACATCGTCACCAAGCGCTGGTGCATCTCCCTGCAGCGTCACGACGAGGAGCAGCTGCTCCACGGCTACGAGTCGGGCGTGCTGGTCCGCTCCCCCGAGGGCGGCTACGCCGAGAAGCACCTGCCGCTGCCGGAGGGCAAGGCCTACACGCTCACCGCTCGCGACGACGACCCGAAGCCGGAGACCGTCGACGACGTCGAGGCGTCCGGCCTCCAGGGCCGCAAGCTCCGCCTCCGCAAGCTGCGGGCGCGCCTGCAGGCTGCCTTCTTCGCCGACAACGTGCAGAAGCCGACGGCCGAGGAGCTGCACGAGGCGCAGCACCACGCCGAGCACGAGCTGCACGAGCTCGAGTCGCAGATCGCCGCCGGCCCGAACCGGCACGGTCCCTCCGAGGACCACTGACCGGCAGCCGGTCGCGCTGAACCAGAGGGCGCTGCTCCCCCACCGGGAGCAGCGCCCTCTGGCATTTCTCGTTACCGTGACCGCGTGCCCGTGCTCCGCCCCGCCCGCGCCACCGACGTCGCACGCATCGCGGCGATCTGGCACGCCGGCTGGCACGACGCCCACGACGGCAACGTCCCCGACGAGCTCACCGCCGCCCGACCACGGGAGTCGTTCGACGAGCGCGCGGCACAGCGGGTGGCGGACACGATCGTCGCGGTGACCGATGCCGACACCGGCGCTCCCGGCGCTGCGGTCATGGGCTTCGTGATGGTCGCCGGCGGCGAGGTCGACCAGGTGTACGTCGCGGCCGAGCACCGCGGCGCCGGCGTCGCTGCTCCCCTGCTCGCCGCCGCCGAGCGCCGCATCGCGGAGTCCGGCCACCGCACCGCATGGCTGGCCGTCGTCCCCGGCAACGAACGGGCCCGCCGCTTCTACGAGCGCCAGGGCTGGCGCGACGAGGGCTGGTTCGAGCACGACGCCCCGGGGCCCGACGGTCCGATCCGGGTTCCCTGCCACCGCTACGTCAAGGACGTGCGGCGGAACTCCTGAGCAGCGGTTTACGTTGTACAGTGTACGGCGTACACCACATCTCGAAGGAGCTCCATGACCCTTTCCGACCAGCTGCAGCGCCTCGTCGACCTCGGCCTGCCCGCCCTCGCCGACGTCACGCCGGCCGACCTCGCCACGGCGACAGCGGGGCTCGACGTCGGGCCCGGCGACGTCCTGGCCGTGCACCCCGCACTGGCGCCACCGAGCGCCCTCGCTCCCCTGCTCAGCAGGCAGGGCAAGCAGGGCTTCGTCGTCCACGACATGACCGACCTCGACGACTTCCACCCCACGCCGGACGTCGTGGTCCCGGACCGGCCGCTCTACGTGGTGTCCGGGGTCGACCGCGGTGACGACATGGCGAACTGGAGCCCGGAGGAGGCGGCTCCCGCGATCGCCCGGCGCGGGCGGACCCCGTTGACGATCAGCGAGGGCATCAGCTGGCTGCTCCAGCAGCCGGAGGTCCTCGAGCCCAACCGGTGCTTCATGTGCATCGGGTCGAGGAAGCCCAGGCCGAAGGGCTACGACGCCCGCACGCCGGCACTGTGGATCAGCGGCGGCACCGGGCACGACGGCCCGGCCCGCAGGAACGCGCCGAAGGTGGGCTGGTGCTGGTGGCGCAACCGGCACACCTGGCTGGGTTTCGCATCCGCCGCCGGGAGGCACTGATCCACGCGTCGACGAACCCCGCCGACGACGACAGAGAGGTGCACCCCGTGACCGAGCGGATCTCCGCACAGCGAACCGTGCCCGCGCCACCGCAGGCGATCTTCGACGTCCTCACCGATCCCGACGGCCACGTCGCCATCGACTCCAGCGGGATGCTGCAGGCCGCCTCGGGCAGCGCCGTGGCGCAGGTGGGTGACGCCTTCGTCGCCCACATGGACCGCGAGGCCCTCGGCGACGTGCCCCTGGGCACCTACGACGTCCGCGTCGTCATCACGCGGCTCCGGGCGCCCGAGCACGTCGAGTGGACGATCGAGGGGACGGTCAAGCCGCCCATCGGCCACGTGTACGGCTACGAGCTGGCACCCCACCCCGACGGGACCACCGTCACGTCGTACTGCGACTGGTCCGGCGCGGCCGAGGAGTGGAAGCCGATCTTCCCGGTGATCGACGAGAAGGCGCTGCGGGCCTCCCTGGGCCTGCTCGAGCGAGCCGTCCGGCGCGGCTACCCCACGCCGGCGAGCGACGTCAGGGCTTGAGGGCCCGGCTGAGCTGTTCGAGCGTGCCGTCGACGAGGCGGTAGAAGGCCCAGCGGCCCCGCTGCTCACGGACCACGAGGCCGGCGTCGACGAGCTGCTTCATGTGGTGCGACACCGTGGGCTGCGACAGGCCGACCGGCTCGGTGAGGTCGCAGACGCACGCCTCACCCTCGGGCTGCGCAGCGATCATCGACAGCAGCCGGACCCGGGTGGGGTCCCCGAGGGCCTTGAACATCCGGGCCAGCAGCTGTGCCTGGTCAGCGTCCAGCGCGCCGCCGGTCACGCTCGAGCAGCACGCCTGCGACGCATCCAGCAGGGGCAGCTCGGAGGTGGTCACGGATCCAGTGTGCCAGATCCATTGACATCCGTCGATACATCGACGAACCTCGATTAATCGAAGTCCTTCGATGAATCCCTCGACCCAAGGAGCTCCCCGTGACCGCGACCAACCACCCCACCCCGGGACCGTCCAGCGACGCCGTTCGCGAGCAGGTCCGCCAGCGGTACGCGCAGGCCGCCACCGCCGTCGGGCGAGGCAGCAGCAACACCGAGCTCAACGACGCCCTGCAGGTCGTCGACGGCTGCGGCACCTCGGACACCTCGTGCTGCGGCGGCGCCACCGGCACCATCGACGACGCCTTCGGGGCCGCGCTCTACGCCACCGACGACCAGGACGCCCTCCCCGCCGAGGCCGTGGCGGCGAGTCTGGGGTGCGGCAACCCGACCGCGGTTGCCGACCTCCGTCCCGGTGAGCGGGTCCTCGACCTCGGCTCCGGCGGCGGCATCGACGTCCTGCTCTCCGCCCGTCGCGTCGGGGAGACCGGGTTCGCCTACGGCGTCGACATGACCGACGAGATGCTCGACCTCGCCCGCGCCAACGCCGCCAGGGCGGGCGCGACCAACGTCGAGTTCCTCAAGGGCACCATCGAGGACGTCCCCCTGCCCGAYGSYTCGGTCGACGTSGTCATCTCCAACTGCGTCATCAACCTCTCGACCGACAAGCCGAAGGTCATCGCCGAGATGTTCCGTGTGCTCACCCCGGGCGGGCGGATCGGCATCTCCGACGTCGTCGCCGAGGACCACCTCTCCCCCACCGACCGCGCCGAGCGTGGCTCGTACGTCGGCTGCATCGCCGGCGCCCTGTCCCGCGCCGAGTACCTCGAGGGCCTGGCCGCAGCCGGGTTCGTCGACGCCGAGGTCGAGTTCACCCACGAGGCCGTCCCCGGCATGCACGGTGCGATCATCCGGGCGACCAGGCCGGAGCAGCCGGTCGCGTGAGGCTCGGGCTGGCTACAGGTCAGCCTTGCGGTCGCGCAGGGCGGTGACGGCGAGCGCGACCGCGGCGCCGACCACCGCCCACACGGCGATGAGGACGACCGGTCCGCTCGCACCGTTGCCGTCGAAGTAGATGATCTCGCGCAGCGCGGTCGTGCCGGCGCCGTTCGGGAGCCACTGGCCGACCGTCCGCCACAGGCCCGGCAGCAGCTCGGTCTGGTACGCACCGCCCGCGCTCGGGTTGCCGAGCACGACGAAGATCAGCACGGTGAGGCCGATGCCCAGCGTCCCGGCCAGCACCTGCAGCGCCATCGTGACCGTGGCCGAGGAGAGGACGAGCAGGGTGCCGACCGCCGCGACCTCCCAGAAGCTGCCCTCGATCGCGCCGATCACCGGACCGACGACCAGCGCACCCAGCAGGCCCGAGAGCACGGCGTACGGCACCATCGCCGCCAGCCGGATCGCCGCCCGGTTGCGGTTCGCCGGACGTGCACCCTTCGCGACGCCGAGCAGGGCCGCGACGAGGTAGCCACCGACGAGCCAGCCGATGACGAGGTAGAAGCCGCTCATGCCGCGGGCGTCGCCGTCCTGGAGCGGTACGACGTCGCTGAGCTCGATCGTCCGCCCCTGCTGCGCCTCCGCCGCGGTCAGGACCTGCTGCACCGCACCCTTGAGCGACTCTCCGCGGGCGCTGGCCACCAGCAACGTGTCCTCGGTGCCGGACGGGTCGACGACGAGCGCGGCGACCAGGTCGCCCTCCTCGATCTCGGCCCGCGCCTCGTCCGCCGACGCCACGACCCGGACGTCGAGCGGCTCACCGTCGATGCCGTTGAGCTGCTCGGCGAGGGCGTCGGCCTGACCCGCCGGTGCGACGACACCGACCTCGATCCCGCGGGGGTCCTGGTGGTGGAAGGCCCCGACGTAGGAGGCGATGAACGCGACCTGCACGAGCAGCACGCCGGCGATCAGCGCGACGGTTCGCAGGGAGATGGCGTCCTTGACCTCGTCGAGCAGGCCGGGTGCGTTCGTTGGCATGCTGGAAATCTACGGCTGCCGGTGCGCCGGGCCGCACCCGGCTCGCGTCCCTTCCACGTCGACTCCCCGACGTACCGCTCGGGTTGACGATCAGGACCTGCTGGTGCGCCCTGCTCGCGAGGGGCCGCCTGAGTGGCAGGATCACCGTGTGCGCACCGTCCTCGCCGCAGTCACCATCTGCGCCCTTGCCATCACGGCCGCGTGCTCAGGTCGTGAGGAGGCCGAGCATGAAGACCCGGAGGCGGCAAGCACGGGGGAGCGCCCGCAACGCTTCACCATCGCACCTGACGACTACCACGTGCCCTACGCCGGCACGGCGGAGGACGGACGAAAGTTCTTCCTGAGCGACGAGCTCTTCGACATCGGTGCCGACGCCGGGGAGCCGGCAGGCTACGTCGGGCTGTTCCTCTGGAATGCGGACGGCTCGTTCGACGAGGTACTCGTGGACCGGGTCGGCAGGGCGGCGGGGGTGCCGCCGGGACAGGCATCCAGCGCAGGCGCCGACGATCTCGTTGCCGAACGACTGCGGCAGCTGGGCACGTACGAGCTGGAGCCGATCACGGTCGAGCCGTTCCTCACCGTCGTCGACGGGGTGACCTTCGGCTGGGAGGTCGACCAGTACGACGACGGCACCTACTACATCGGCATCCGCCCCGGCGACTTCATCGTCTACTACGAGCCGTGGGACGGGTCCGGGTACGACACCTGAGCCGGGAACGGCCCACGCGAGATGGCAGGCTGCCGGCATGAGGGCTGAGCAGCTCGCGGACGTCGAAGGCGTGCGGTGGGTCCCTGACCATCCGACCGGCACGGCTGTCCTGGTGCTGGCGGGCTCCAGCGGGCGCGTCGACTCGTCTCGCGCCGAGCTGCTGGCTCGCCACGGCGTCGTCGCGGAGTCCGTGCGCTGGTTCGGCGGACCGGGCCAGAACGAAGGGCCCTGGGACGTCCCCCTCGAGCTGTTCCTCGACCGGGTCACCGGGCTCAGCGCGATTGCCGATCGCGTGGTCGTGCTCGGCACCTCCTTCGGTGCCGAGGCGGCGCTCCTGACCGGCGCCCACAGCCCCGTGGTCGGTGCGGTCGTCGCGTTCGCGCCGACCGACGTCGTGTGGGCCGGGATCCGACCTGACGGCAGCGTGACGTCGCACTGGACCCTCGGGGGGAGCGCGCTGCCGTACGTCGGCTTCGCGGAGGACTGGGAACCCGACACCGATCCGCCGGCGTACGTGGGTCTCTACGAGCAGTCCCGACGGCAGTCAGCCGAAGCGGTGCCGGCTGCCACGATCCCGGTCGAGAAGATTCCAGAGGTGCTGCTGGTCGCCGGCGCCGACGACCAGGTGTGGCCGGCGCTCGCGATGGCCGAGGCGGTGGTACGCCGACGCGCCMGCCACGGCCTCGCGACGACCCTGGTGTCCGATCCCGACGCCGGCCACCGGACGGTCCTGCCCGGCGAGCCCCGTGTTGCCGGCGGGATCCGCATGCGACGAGGCGGGACCGACGAGGCCGACCGCCGCCTGGGCGCCGCAGCATGGAGCGAGCTCGAGACCATCCTGTAGGTGGTCAGCGCCGGCGAGTCAGAACCGACGACCCCGAAGACGACGAGCGATCTGGGGCGGGCTGTGGATAGGGCTTCCGAGGAGGGGTTTGTGTCGGACCTCTGGTGTTGGG
>NZ_VLJQ01000056.1:0-43440 GCF_007829375.1 Nocardioides sp. J9
CCCCGGGGTCAAGGATCGCGAAGCGACCGCGTAGCGGCGGATCGCAGCGACGTCCTTGACGCCGGGGGCCGGTCGGCTACGGTGCGCGGCCGCCGGGAACAGACATGAAGTCCCATCAACCGCTCGACGCCGTACTTGGTGCCTACTTCCCAGCGACAATGGCGGCATGCGCGTGACGGTGGTGCCCTACGACCCGACGTGGCCGGAGAGGTTCGAGGTGGTGCGGGCGGCGCTGGTCGAGGCCCTGGCGGACGTCCCGCACCTCGGCATCGAGCACGTGGGGAGCACGTCGGTGCCGGGGCTGGCGGCGAAGCCGGTCATCGACGTGGACGTGGTGGTGGCAGCCGGGCACCTCGACGCCGCGATTGAAGCCATGGCGGTCGCGGGGTACGAACACCTCGGGGACCTCGGGGTGGAGGGGCGGCACGCGTTCCGGGCGTCGACCGAGGACGAGCTCGCGGCGATCACCCGCAACGTCTACGTGTGCGTGGAGGGGGCGTTGTCGCTGCGCAACCACCTGGCGGTGCGGGACACGCTGCGGGCCGACCCGGAGCTGCGGGCGGCGTACGCGGCAGTGAAGCTGCAGCTGGCCGGGCAGGAGCTCGCGGACATGGGCGACTACATCGAGGGCAAGAGCGAGGTGCTGCAGCGCGTGCTCGCGGCGTCCGGGCTCACCGAGGCGGAGCGGGACGCGATCCTCGCGGTCAACAGGAAGCCCGGGAGCTAGGGGGCAGCGGCGCGCTGGCGGTCGATCTCCGCGGCGAGCTCGACGCGCAGCTCGTCGTGCTCCGGGCCGAGGGCGTGGCGCTCGACGTCGACACGCTTCTCCCGGTGGTGGAGGGCGGCGGGCCAGCGGACGAGGTCGTCGGGCTTCCAGTCGTAGCGGGGCGTGACGTGGGCGTGCAGGAAGGCGTCGGTGTTGCCCTGGATCTCCAGGTTGATCCGCCGGAACGCAGGGTCGCGGCGCGAGCAGACGGCGGAGACGGCGCGGCCGAGCAGGGCCATGTCGGCGAGGAAGGCGAGCTGGCGGTCGACGGGCAGGTCGGTCAGCTGGTCGGCGTCCGGGTCGTCGGTGACGAGGACGCAGTAGCCGGGCAGGTGCTGGACGTCGCCGATGACGGCGAAGCCGGCGTCGAGGCGGCGCAGGACGGTCGGGTTGGTGCCGGCCAGGGCGGAGCCGACCCGGTCGAGGCGGAAGTCGTCGGTCACGAGCGGACCAGCACCCGCTTCTGCGGGGCGAGCCGCGAGGCCGGGGCGGTCAGCGTGCGCAGGTGGATGTTCTGCAGCAGGCCGACGGCCAGCATGCCGGCGAACATCGAGGAGCCGCCGTACGACACGAACGGCAGCGGGACACCGGTGACGGGCATGATGCCCAGGCACATCCCTATGTTCTGGAACGCCTGGAAGCCGAACCAGCAGGCGATGCCGGCGGCGGCGATCCGGCCGAACACGTCGTCGGTGCGGGTCGCGATGAGCAACGCGCGCCAGAGGACGACGCCGAGCAGCGCGACGATGAAGGCCGCTCCGACCAGGCCGAGCTCCTCGCCGGCGACGGTGAACACGAAGTCGGTGTGCTGCTCGGGCACGAAGCCCGACTGGGTCTGCGAGCCGTCGAAGAGCCCCTGGCCGAAGAGGCCGCCGTTGCCGACGGCGATCCGGGCCTGCTCCACGTTGTAGCCGGCCCCGCGCGGGTCGAGGTCGGGGTCGGTGAAGGCCAGGAAGCGGTCGACCTGATACTCCTTCAGGAAGCCGCTCGTCACCGCCAGCACCGCGACCGCGACTCCCCCGCCGGCCAGCGCGGCGAGCCAACCGCGGTGGGCGCCGGAGGCGGCGATGACGCCGAACACCGTCGCGGTCAGCACGAGCATCGTGCCGAGGTCGGGCTGGGCGAGGATCAAGGTGGCGGGGACGCCGGCCACGACGAGCATGAGCAGCACGTCCGTCGTGCCGACCCGGTCGCGCCAGCGGCCCTCGCTGCGCTCGGCGACGACGAGCGCCATGCCGACGACGACCGCGAGCTTGGCGAGCTCCGAGGGCTGCAGGGACATCCCGCCGATCATCAGCCAGGAGCGGGAGCCGTTGATCGTGGAGCCCATGACGAGCACCAGCACCAGCCCGACGACGGCGCCCAGGTAGGCGACCGGCGCGAGGATGCGCACCCACCGGTGGTCGGTGACCACCACCATCGCCATCAGCACCAACCCGATCACGATGTTGACCAGCTGCTTGAGCAGGAAGGCCCGGTCGTCGCCGCCGGTCAGGTCGTCGCGCTCGATGGTCGCCGACCAGATCAGCAGGCAGCCGACGAGCGAGAGCAGGACGACGGCGACGAGCAGCAGCTGGTCGATGTCGCCCCAGCGCACGAAGCTGACCCGGCGCGAGGCGGTGGTCCGGGTGGGGCGGGCGGCTGAGCGGCCGGCCTGGATGCGGTTGCTCACGGGGTCACCGGTCCTTCCGTGCGGGCGGCAGGATCGAGCCGTCGTCGGCGAAGGTCGGCAGCGCGGCGGGCTGGAGGACGCCCGGGATCGCCGCCTTGTCGCGGTCGACCGTCTCGCCGTCGACGCCGTAGAGGGCCTCCCAGATGGCGCGGATGCCCTCACCGGTCGAGCCCGAGCCGGTGCCGGCCTGGGTGATCATCATGACCACCACGTAGTCCTCGGTGTACGACGCCACCCAGCCGGTCGACTGCTTGCCGTAGACCTCGGCGGAGCCGGTCTTCGCGCGGATGGTCACGTCGTCGAGCGGGAAGCCGCCGAGCTTCCACGCCATGGTGCCGTGCGACGCGACGCCCTTGAGCGCGTCGTCGAGGTAGCGCAGCACCCGCTTGGGGACCTTGAGCTTGCGCTCCTTCTTCGGCTTGATCTCGCGGATCACCTCGCCGTCGGGCGAGACGACCGCCTTGCCGACGCGCGGGTGCCACAGCACCCCGCCGTTGGCGAGCGCGGCGTAGGCACGGGCCAGCTGCAGCGGCGTGACGATGGTGTCGCCCTGGCCGATCGCGAAGTTCGCCGAGTCGGTGATCTTGTACTTCCAGCCCTCGATGCAGAACTCGCGGGCGAACTTGTAGACGAAGTCGGACGTCTTCTCGTCCTGCGGCTTGTCGGCGATGCCGCAGTAGTAGTCCTTCATCGACTCGTAGTAGGCCTTCTTCCACTTCCGGTCCGCGACCCGGCCCGACGCCTCGCCGGGCAGGTCGACGCCGGTGCGGCTGCCGAAGCCGAACTTCTGGGCCTGCTTGACCAGCGGGTCGCGGGCGTCGACGTCGTCGGGGTCGGAGCCGAGCGTGCTCCAGAAGTGCATGCCCACCTGGTAGAAGAAGGTGTTGCAGGAGACCTCGAGCGCGCGGGCGAAGCCGATCGAGCCGTAGGCGCCGGACTCGTGGTTGTGGAAGGCGCGGTTGCCGATCTGCACGGCCGACGGGCAGCCGAGCACGGTGTCGGTGGAGTAGCCGTTGGTGAGCGCTCCCGCGGACATGAACGGCTTCCACGTCGAGCCGGGCGCGAACTGGCCCTGGAAGGCCCGCGAGAGCAGCGGGGTGCCGGCGGCCTCGGAGTAGAGCCGCTTGAGCTGCTTGTCGCTGATGCCGCCGACCCACACCGACGGGTCATACGTCGGCTGGCTGGCCATCGCGACGATGCGGCCGGTGCGCGCCTCCATCACCACGGCGGCGCCGGAGTCGGCCTCGAAGTTGCGCTTGGTGACCGGGTCGCGCAGCCCGCGCTGGGTCTGGATCATCTTCCACAGCTGCTCCTCCACGACCGACTGCACGTTGGCGTCGATGGAGGTGACCAGCGTGTCGCCCGGCTGGGCGGCGAGGTCGGAGACGTCCTGGCGGACCCGCCCGCGGGAGTCGACCGCGACCTGCTGGTAGCCGGGCTGGCCGCGCAGGAACTCGTCGTACTCCTTCTCGACGCCGGCGCGGCCGACGACCGAGGCGCCGTTGACGGAGCTGTCGCCCTCGGCCTCCGCGGCCTCCAGCTCCTCCTTGGTGATGGGGCTGAGGTAGCCGAGCAGGTGCGCGGCGTTGATGCCGTACGGCGAGGGGTACTCCCGCACACTCTGCCGGTCGACGACCACCCCGGGGAAGTCCTCCGGCTGCTCGAGGATGCGCAGCGCGGCGGTCTCGGGCACGTCCTGCGCCACCGGGACCGGCTGGTAGGGAGAGCCGTTCCAGCAGGTGCCCGCGACGGCGCCCTCGTCGCCGCAGAGCAGCAGCCGGGCGCGGATCCTCGGCACCTTGACGCCGATCGCGCGCGCGGTGCGGCTGAGCAGCTCCGCGCGGTCCTCCTCTGACATCCGGCCGATGAGGGTGCGGTCGAGCGAGACCACCCAGGTGAGCCGGTTGGTGACGAGCGGTCGGCCCATCGCGTCGACGATCAGCCCGCGCTGGGGCTGCACGACGATCTCGCGCACGGACTGGGACGCGGCCTGGCCCTGGTACTCCTCGCCGGAGACGACCTGCAGGTAGTAGAGCCGCACCCCGAGCGTCGCGAGCAGCGAGAAGACGAGCGTCTGGATGACGATCAGGCGCAGCTGGCTGCGGTGCGAGGCGGCCGTCACGTCTGCGCCCACCTCGCCGCGACGGGGCGCTCCTGGCCGAGCCGGCGCAGCAGCCAGTACGTCGCCGGGACCACCAGCAGCGCCGCGACCGTGTCGAGCACCAGCGCCACCAGCGCGACCTGCAGCAGCTCGCCGACGGAGGCGCCGGAGTCGCCGAGGAAGAGCCCGCTCAGCGCGAAGACGGACGTGCCGACGAAGGAGGCGCCGGCAGCGGCCGCGAGCACGAGGCCGAGCGGCGGTCGGCGGGAGCCCTCGAGCTCGAGCCGGCCGACGTCGGAGGTGTTGTCGTGGGCGAGCCGGCCGACGACGTAGCCGACGACCATGAGCGCCAGCGTCCAGCGGCCGGCGACGTGGTCGGCCGGCGGCGCGAGGTCGAGCAGGAGGCCGGCGAAGAAGCCGGTGAGGGTGCCGTAGCGGGTGTCGGTGGCCAGCGCGGTGGCGACCACGACGAGCAGCACGACGTCGGGCACGACCCCGAGGCCGCCGACCTCCCACGCGAAGTGCGGGAGCACGGTGACCTGGACCAGCAGCGCAGTCAGGACCGCGAGGACGACGGCGGTGAGGCGTCCGGCGGGGCTGGTCCTCATCGGCGCACGCTCCCGTCGGCCTCGATGACGCGGTCCCCGGTGCCGGACGGCACGACGACGCCGACCAGGTCGAGGCTGGTGAAGTCCACCGCCGGCTCGATCACCGCGCGGTACGACGTCTCGCGCACCGACTCGAAGACCTTGGCGATCCGGCCGATCGGCACGCCGGCGACGTAGGGGGCGCCGCCCTTGCTGCCCCAGGTGAGGACCTGCTGGTCGACCTTCGGCACCACGGTGCCGTCGACGAGCTCCATCTCGAGGCGGTCCTCGGTGCCGAGCGTGCCGTGGCCGCTGACGAAGCCGAGCTCCATGTTCTCCCCGACCCGGCCGCCGACCCGCGAGGTGTCGTCGATGATGAGCAGCACGGTCGCGGTGCGGCTGGTGACCGAGGTGACCCGGCCGACGAGGCCCTCCGCCGCGACGACGGTCATGTCCGGGCGCAGGCCCGCGTCGGTGCCGGCGTCGATCGTGACGGTGCTCGTGAAGTTCTGCGCGGGTCCGATCGCGATCACCCGGGCCGGGACCAGGGCGTAGCCGATGTCCCCGGCGAGCGCGCGGAGCCCGGCGAGCTGCTGGAGCCGCTGCTCGTCGTAGCCGGCCTTCGCGAGGCGCTGGTCGCGCTCGGCGAGGTCGGCCTCGAGGTCGGCGACCCGCTCCCGGAGCTGGTCGTTGGTGCGGAAGGCGCCGGGGATCCCCGCCACCGGGCGTACGACGGTCGCCACCCCCGCCTGGACCGGGCCGACGACCTCGCCCACCACGTCGCGGACCGCCGCGACCGGCGAACCCTCGCCGCCGGCCTTGTCGACGACCATCAGCGTGGCGCAGGCGAGCAGCAGCGCCACGACCAGCGAGCGGGACGGACGACCACGGTCGTCGTCCGGGCGCTGCGGGGCGCCGGAGGAGGCGGGACGGACCGGACGGGTGTCGAGGGCCATCGGTCAGAACCGCCGGGGGTTGGTGACGAGCACCTGCTGGAGGGCCTCGAACTCCTCGACGCAGCGGCCGGCGCCCATGGCGACGGAGACCAGCGGGTCCTCGGCGACGTGCACGGGCATGCCGGTCTCGTGCCGGATCCGCTCGTCGAGGCCGCGCAGCAGCGCTCCCCCGCCGGTCAGCACGATGCCGCGGTCCATGATGTCGCCGGCCAGCTCGGGCGGCGTCTGGTCGAGGGTGACCCGGACGGCGTCGACGATGGCGTGCAGCGGCTCCTCGAGCGCGTGGCGGATGTCGGCGCTGGTCACGGTGACGGTGCGCGGCAGGCCGGTGACCATGTCGCGGCCGCGGACCTCGCCCTCCGGCTCGCCGGGCCGCGGGAAGGCGGAGCCCAGGGTCACCTTGACCTCCTCGGCGGTGCGCTCGCCGAGCATCACGCCGTGCTCCTTCTTCATCCACGCGATGATCGCGGCGTCGAGGTCGTCGCCGGCCGTGCGGATGGACAGCGAGGTGACGATGCCGCCCAGGGAGATCACGGCGACCTCGGTGGTGCCGCCGCCGACGTCGACGATCATGTTGCCGGTTGCCTCGTGGACCGGGAGCCCGGCACCGATCGCGGCGGCCATCGGCTCCTCCACGACGTACACGCGACGGGCGCCGGCCTGGTAGCCGGCCTCCTTCACGGCGCGCTGCTCGACGGGCGTGATCGAGCTCGGCACGCAGATGACCATCCGCGGCTTGGCGAAGTAGCGGCGCCGGTGCACGCGGGCGATGAAGTGCCGCAGCATCTGCTCGGTCGCCTCGAAGTCGGCGATCACCCCGTCGCGCAACGGGCGCAGGGCGGTGATGTTGTCGGGGGTGCGGCCCAGCATCTGCTTGGCCTGGTGGCCCACGGCGATGACCTCGCCGGTGGTGTCGTTGAGCGCCACGACGCTCGGCTCGTCCAGGAGCACGCCGCGACGGCGGACGTAGACGAGCGTGTTGGCGGTGCCGAGGTCCACGGCCATGTCCCGGCCGATGATGGAATTCGCCCTCACGCTTCCTCGCAAGACGTCGCCGGACCGGGTCGACGTCGACCAGGTCCTCGTGCGCGTTTCGGGGAAGGGGCGACGGCCGGGCGCACGGACCGACCGCCTCCGGTTGCGAGGGTAGGTAAGGCGGCCGGGGTTGCCGGGGAGCCACGCCGTACGGCGTGGCGTGCGGGTGTCAGGTGCGGGTCAGGCCAGGCCGGGGAACCAGAGCGCGATCTCGCGCTCGGCGGACTCCGGGGAGTCGGAGCCGTGCACGAGGTTCTCCCGGTTCGAGAGGGAGAGGTCGCCGCGGATCGTGCCGGGGGCGGCCTTGCGGCCGTCCGTCGCGCCGTTGAGCGTGCGGACCACCTCGATCGCCTCGTCGCCCTGCAGCACGAGGGCGACCAGAGGGCCGCTGGTGACGAAGTCGCGCAGCGGCGGGTAGAAGTCGCGCTCGACGTGCTCGGCGTAGTGGGCGTCCGCCTGCTCGCCGTCGATGTGGCGCAGCTCCATGGCCACGATCTCCAGGCCCTTGGCCTCGAAGCGGGCCAGCAGGGTGCCGACCAGTCCGCGGCGGACCGCGTCGGGCTTGAGGAGGACGAAGGTGCGTTGGGTCACGTGCGTGACCCTATCGCTCCACCGCGCTCAGCGACGATCGAGGGACCGGGTGATCAGCTTGTTGGCCGAGCGCTGGAAGCCGCGCACGATCGCCTCGAGGGTCAGCCGGCGCAGGGTGCCGATGGTGTCCTCCAGCTGTGCGGCGTCCTCGCGGGAGCGGCTGTCGCGGCGCCACGGCTCGACGACCTCGTCGTGCAGGACCCGGGTGAGGTCCTCGGCGAGGGCGGACATGTGGCGCTCGATCGCCTCCCCCGCGGCCCGCATCCCGGCGACCGGGATGTCGACCTGGAGCAGCTCCACGGCGACGTCGAAGCCGTGGACCGGGGTGAACCGCTCGGCGCCGCGCTCGTCGGTCGAGCGCCGCAGCAGCCCGAAGTCCTCGATGAGGGAGACCTCCTCGTCGCTGAGCCGGCGGCCGGCGTGCTGGTCGAGCTGGCGCCGGGTGAGCTCCTGGGGCTCCCCCACGGTCCACGAGGTGAGCATCGCGCGCTGGACGGCGAGGTCCTCGACGCCGGCGTCGGCGGGCAGCGAGGCGAGGTACTTCTCGATCGCCTGCAGGGTGAAGCCGTGCCCCTGGAGCGCGCGGATCATCTCCAGGCGGGCGAGGTGGGTGTCGTCGTACCACGCCATCCGGCCACGCCGCGCCGGCGGCGGGAGCAGGCCCAGGCTCGCGTAGTAGCGGGTGGTCCGCACGGTCAGCCCGGCTGCGGCCGCGAGCTCGTCGATGGTGCGCAGACCGCTGTCGTCGCCGGGCTCCGGGGTCGGGTTGGCGTCGGCGGCAGCGCTCATGACTGTCACAGTACGACTGTCATCCAATCCGCGCAACGAGGGCAGGACTGCCCTGCTCAGGCGTGAACTGAGCCCGTCCTGGGATGTTCAACGATCGGGGTTGACGTAGGTCACACTGCGGGGAACAGTACGGGTGTGACAGTTCCACTGTCATTCTCGGCCTCCCCACGGACCTGACCCGAGCGAGCACCAGGAGCACCATGTCGGCGACGAGCGAACCGCGCGTCCTCCCGGCGCTCGGCAGGCCGCTCGCCGAGGTCGTCGCGATGGTCCGGTTCACCCGCCGGGTCTTCGGCGCGGTGCTCACCTCCCTCACCGCGCGCCGCTTCCCGCTCGCCGAGACCGTGGTGCAGACCTGGTACGCCATCCGGGTCTGCACGCTGCCCGCGCTGGCCGTGTCCGTGCCCTTCGGCATCATCCTCGCCCTGCAGGTCGGCGTGCTCGCCCAGGAGGTCGGCGCCGTCGCGTTCACCGGCGCCGGCAACACCCTGGCCGTCGTGCGCCAGGCCTCTCCCCTGATCACGGCGCTGATGCTCTCCGGCGTGGCCGGCTCCGCGATCTGCGCCGACCTCGGCTCGCGGCGCATCCGCGAGGAGATCGACGCCATGGAGGTCATGGGCCTGTCGGTGATGGAGCGGCTCGTCGTGCCGCGGATGTTCGCGATCGTCGTCGTGGCCGTGCTGCTCAACGGCGTCGTCATGTTCTTCACGATCCTCACCACGCTGTCGATCAGCGTCGTGGTCCAGGACCTGCCGCCGGGCAGCTACCTGGCCTCGGTGACCACGCTCGCCCAGGTCTCGGACCTCTACCTGTCACTGGCCAAGGCGGCGATCTTCGCGGTGATCTGCGCCGTCGTGGCGTCGTACAAGGGCCTCGGCGCGAGCCGCGGCCCGACCGGCGTCGGCGAGGCCGTCACCAGCGCGGTGGTCACCAACTTCGTGCTGCTCTTCGCCGCCAACTTCGTGATCTCCCAGGTGCACAGCACCTTCGCGGGAGGGCCGATCGGGTGACCGCCATCGAGCAGGCTGTCGACCGGGCCGTCGACCGGGCCGTCGGGCCGCTGGAGGGCATCGGCCTCCAGCTCGTGCTCGCGTGGCGGGCGATCGCGGCGCTGCCGGTGGCCGTCACCCGCTACCGCGGCGAGGTCGCCCGGGTCCTGGCCGAGGTCACCCTCGGCTCGGGCATCTTCCTCGTCGGCGGCGGCGTGGTCGGTGTCGTGCTGCTGCTCTCCACCCTCACCGGCACCGAGGTCGGCCTCGAGGGCTACCAGGGCCTCGACGTGATCGGCCTCGCCCCGCTCACCGGCTTCATCTCCGGCTACGCCAACACCCGTGAGCTGGCGCCGATGGTCGCGGCGCTGGGCTTCGCGGCGCGGATCGGCTGCGGGTTCACCTCCCGCATCGGCGCGATGCGGATCAGCGAGGAGATCGACGCGCTGGAGTCGATGGCGATCCGGCCGATCCCCTACCTGGTCAGCACCCGGCTGGTGGCGGCATGGATCATCGTGCTGCCGCTCTACCTGATCGGCCTGGTGGGCACCTACGTCGCGACCGACTTCATGGTGACCACCTTCTACGGCCAGTCCGCGGGCACCTACGACCACTACTTCCGCACGTTCGTGGCGCCGATCGACGTCTTCTACTCGGCGATCAAGGTGGTGGTGCTGACGACCGTGGTGACGCTCATCCACTGCTACCACGGCTTCACCGCCAGCGGCGGCCCCGAGGGCGTCGGCCGCGCGACCGGTCGCGCGATCCGCGCCAGCATCATCTCCCTGACCGTCGTCGACATCCTGCTGACGCTGCTGCTGTGGGGCGCGGACCAGCAGGTCCAGATCTCGGGGTAGGCGGGTCGGATGAGCGAGATCCTCTTCCCCCACCACGGGGCCGACCGGCGCGGGCTGCGCCTGCGGCTGGCCCTGGCCGGGCTCGCCGGCGTCGCCGCGCTCGGCCTGCTCGCCGGCGTGCTGGCGCTGCAGACCCTCGGCACCCTCAGCGGCGACGTCCGCCTCACGGTGCAGCTGACGACCGTCGGCGACACCCTCGGCATCAACTCCGACGTGAAGTACCAGGGCCTGCGCGTGGGTCGCGTCGTCCGGGTCGAGCCGGTCGCCCGGGCCGGCGAGACCGGGTGGGACGGACCGACGGCGGAGGTGCTCGTCGACCCGGACCACGCCGCGCTGATCCCCGGCGGCGTGCGGGCCCGGGTGCTGCCCGGCACCCTCTTCGGCAACGAGTACGTCGACCTGGTGGCTGCCCGCGGCAACGGCGCCGCGAGCCTGGCCGACGGCGCCGTCGTACCTGCCGACACGTCGCGGGCCACCCTGCGGCTGATGGACACCTTCTCCGCGACGCAGCGGCTCCTCGCCGCGGTGGACCCGGCGCAGTGGGACGTCGCGCTCTCCCAGCTCGCCGACTCCCTCGACGGCCGCGGCGCCCGGCTCGCCACCCTCGTCCGCGACGGGGAGGCCTTCCTCGGGCGCTGGACGGACCTGCAGCCGCAGCTGCGCCGCGACCTCGACCTGCTCACCCGCGACAGCGACCTGCTCGCCGACGTCGAGCCACAGCTGGTCTCCGCCCTGCGGGACTCGCGCCCGCTCGCACGGACCCTGGTCTCGCAGGAGAAGGGGACGCGCACGCTCCTGCGCGGCATCTCCCGGCTGCTCAGCGGCGAGGAGGGCGTCACCGCCTTCCTGCGTGAGAACGGCGACGAGACCGCGCGGCTGCTGAACGCGACCGCCGCCAACCTCGAGGTCTTCGCGGACCGCTACCCCGCCTTCGCCTCGCTGCTGGACAAGCTGCCGGCGCTGCTGCGCAACGGCGCGAACGCCGCGAAGGACGGCCGGGTCCAGATGGAGGGCGTCCTCGCGCCCCAGCTGATGGACCCGTACGACGCCACGAACCCCGACGACTGCCCGACCTACCGCGGCCTCCGCGGCTCCTGCGGGGGTGGTGCGCGATGAGTCGCCAGCTCAGCGAGCTCCGGCGCCACAAGGGCGCGGCCATCGGCGTCGCCCTGTTCGCGGCCTTCGCGCTGGTGCTGACCTCGATGGTCGCCGGCACCCTCTCCCGCTCGCAGCGCGGCGACTCGATCACTCTGACCGCGGTCTTCCGCGACGCCACCGGCCTGCGCGCCGGGGACGACGTGCGGGTCGCCGGGGTCCGGGTCGGCCGGGTCACCGACACCCGCGTCGGCACCGGGGACGACAAGGGCCTGGCCGTCGTCACGATGAGCGTCTCGGCCGACCAGGTGCTGCACGAGGACGTCACGGCGACGATCGACTACCTCAACCTCATGGGCCAGCGCTACGTCGCCCTCGCCCGCCCCGGCACCGGCGCGAAGGCGCGGCGGCTCGACGGCGACGCGCACATCCCCCTCGAGCGCACCCGCCCGGCCCTCGACCTGACCGCGATGTTCAACGCGTTCAAGCCGGTCTTCGACCTGCTGCAGCCCGGCGACGTCAACCTGCTCGCCGCCAACATCGTCCGGGTGCTGCAGGGCCAGGGCCCGACCATCCAGCACCTGCTGGAGCAGACCGCCGAGCTGACCACCGGCCTCACCGACCGCGAGGAGACGCTCGCCCGGGTGGTCGACAACGTCACCCTGGTGCTGGAGACCACCGACGCCCACCGTGCCGAGATCACCGGCCTGGTTCGCGGCCTGGACTCGCTCACGGCGGGGCTCGCGAAGGATCGCAGCCGGATCGCCACCAGCCTCGACGGCATCGCGCGGCTCTCCGCCACCACCGCCGACCTCGTCGAGGACGCCCGCTCCCCGCTGACCGACGTGGTGGCCTCGTCCGTGCCGTGGTTCGACTACCTCGCCAGCCGCGGCGACCTGCTCGCCCGCACCGGGTCCGCGGTCCCCCAGCAGCTCGAGGTCTACCTGCGCACCCTCGGCTACGGCAGCTACCTCAACACCTACGTGTGCACGCTGTCGGCCCAGCTCGACGGGGTCCCGACGAAGGTCGACCTCGGGGTCACCGGCGACCGCTTCTCGCGGAGGTGCCGCCGATGACCGCCCTGCTCACCTGGCGCGGCCTCGGCTGGCCGCTCCGCGTCGTCGCACTGGCCCTCGTGGCCGGCCTGGTCGTGGTCGGCGTGCGCACGCTGGCCGGCGAGGCGTCGTACCACGTGCGCCTGCGGCACGCGGCCGGCATCGAGTCCGGCGACGACGTCCGGGTGGCCGGGCTGAAGGTCGGCAAGGTGACCGGTGTCGAGGCCGTGCGCGACCAGGTCGACGTGGAGTTCTCGCTCAACCAGGCCCCGGCCGACCTCGGCCTCACCGAGGACAGCACGGTCGAGGTGAAGCTGCTGTCGATCCTCGGCGAGCGCTTCCTGTCGCTGACGCCGGGTTCTGGCGACACCCTCGCCGACGGCGCGACGATCGGGCTCGAGCACGCGGTCGACAGCTACACGATCGAGCGGTTCTGGCTGGAGTCGACGCCGCAGGTGCAGGCGCTCGACCTCGACCGGGTCCAGGAGGCGGTCGACGTGCTCGCCACGGACCTGGCGGTGACCCCGACCGCGCTGCGCGACGCCGTCGACGGCATCGCCGGGGTGTCCGCGATCGTCACCGAGCGCGAGCAGCAGGTCGACGACCTGCTCGCCTCCACCCGCAAGGTCACCTCCCTGGTGCTGGAGCAGACCGACGAGCTCGACCGGGTGATGACCAACGGCGCCGCCGTCATGCTGATGGTCCAGCAGCGCAAGGAGGTGCTGCGGGCCCTGCTCCGCGACGCGCACCGCTTCGTGACCGGGCTGTCGACGCTCGTCCGGACGACGTCGCCGCAGCTCGAGCCGGCGCTGCGCGACCTGCGCACGGTGCTGCGGGTGCTGAAGAAGCACGACGCCCAGCTCGACCGCACGATGCGGCTGGCCGGCCCGACCATGCGGGTCTTCACCAACGCCACCGGCGACGGGCCGTGGCTCGGCGTCAACGCGCCGTGGGCCGTCATCCCCGACGACCTGGTCTGCTCGATCACCCCCGAGGACTGCCGATGAGCCGGCGCACCGTCCTCGGCGTCCTCGCTGGCGCGCTCGTCCTGGCCCTCGCCGTGTCCGGCGCGCGGCTGGTCGGCTGGCTCGGCGGCGACGACCCGGAGGCACTGCGGGTCACCGCCGACTTCGCCGACACCACCGGCGTGTACGTCGGGAACGACGTCACCTACCTCGGGGTCGAGGTCGGTGAGATCGTCGAGGTCGAGCCTCGCGGCACCACGATGCGCGTCGTCATGCACCTCGACCCGCGCACCCGCGTGCCGGAGGACGCCGGGGCGGAGATCCTGCAGGGCTCGCTGGTCACCGACCGGTTCATCGAGATCGGCCCCGCCTGGGACGGCGGCCCGACACTCGCGTCGGGCGCCCACATCGACGCCGCCCACACCCGGTCCCCCGCGACGGTCGACGAGGTCGCGAAGGCGATCGACGACCTCGTGCTGGCGCTCGACGCCGGGCTCGACGGCAAGGGCGGAGCCGGTCTCGGCGAGATGCTCTCCACGACGGCCGCGGCGCTCGAGGGCAACGGCGCGCACCTGCGCCGCGCCCTCGCCGAGAGCCGCGACGCCCTCGAGGTCGTCAACGCCAAGGAGGCCGACCTGACCGCGGTGTCGGAGAACCTCGTCGAGCTCGTCACCACGCTCGGCCGCCGCGACAAGAGGATCCGCGACTTCACCACGGCGACGGCCGACACCACCGCGGTGCTGGCCGACCAGCGCGAGGAGCTGGTCGCCACGCTCGACGCCCTCGACGAGCTGACCCGCCTCACCAACACCATCCTGACGGAGAACGCCGAGGTGCTCGGCGACGACCTCGCCGGGCTCGCCGACGTCGTCGGGACCGTGCGCGAGCACCAGGACTCCCTCGCCGAGGCCTTCGACGTGATGCCCACGATGGCGGAGAACTTCGCCCGCGCCTACGACTGGGACCTCGGCCGGCTGCGGGTGCAGTTCGCGTTCAGCGCCGGCCCCTTCTCGGCCGCCTTCCGCAGCCACACCTGCAACGTCTTCGCGGCCATGGCCGGCGAGCTCGGCACCGACATGTGCGGCCTGCTCTTCACCACCGACGGCCGCGGCCTGCTCGACCCGCTCCTCGACGGCATCTACGACGGCCTGCCGGGAGGCATCCCGTGAGTCGGTACGGCGTGCGGCGCGCCCTCGTCGCCGCGACGGTCCTGATCGGGGTCGGTGCCGGCGCGGCCGGTTGCGGCCTCGAGCTGGAGGACGTGCCGCTGCCGTCGCTGGTCGACGGCCCGACCTACGAGCTCACCGTCGAGTTCGAGGACGCCCTCAACCTGCCGGTGGACGCCCCGGTCAAGCTCGACGGGGCCACCGTCGGCCAGGTCACCGCCGTCGAGGCGGGCGAGTACGTCGCCGAGGTCGAGCTCGCGCTGTCCACGTCGGTCGAGCTCCGCGACACCTCCCGGGCGGAGATCCGACTCACCTCGCCGATGGGCACCGCCTTCGTCCAGCTCTTCCCCGGCACCGGCGGCGACGTGCTCGCCGCGGGCGCCACGCTGCCCGCGGCCGCCACCGGGTCGGCGCCCGACGTCACCGACCTGCTCTCCGCACTGTCGACCGTCGTCACCGGCGGCAGCTTCTCCGACATCTCCACGATCATCACCGAGCTCAACACCGCCCTGACCGGCAACGCCGGTGACGTGCGGCGGCTGCTGTCGCGGCTCGACACCGCGGTCACCGACCTCGACGGCGAGCTCCCCCGCATCGACCGGCTGACCAGGGCGCTGGACCGGCTCACCACGCGGCTGGCCGGCGACCTGCCCGAGGTGACCCGCTCCCTCACCGACCTCACCGACCTCGTCACCTCCTTCGACCGCCAGCGTGCCGACCTGGTCGCGGCCATGGAGTCCCTCAACCAGTTCGACGTGGTCGCCACCCCGCTGACGAACGCCGTCCGCAGCGACCTGCTGGCGCAGCTGCGCGACATGGAACCGGTCCTGCGGACCCTGCTGGCCGGACGACGCGACATCGACGGCGTGATGCGCGGGCTGATCGCCTTCGCCGGGGGCAGTGACGTCGCGTCCCCCGGCGACTTCGTGAACTTCGACCTCACCGTCCTCCTCGACCTCGAGGCGCTCGCCGCGACGGGGGGTGCGCACCGGTGAACCCCTCCGACGAGCTCGCGAGCACCGCCCGGCGATGGCGTCGCCGCGTGCACACCGCGCAGGTGCTGATCCTGGTGATCCTCGTCGCCGGCGTCCTCTACGTCGCCGACACCGTCGTCGGCGGCTCGCTGTTCCGCAACCCCTACCACCTCTCCGTGCAGCTGCCGCAGGCCGCCGGGCTGCACGAGGGGTCGGTCGTCACCTACCGCGGCCAGCGGATCGGCGAGGTCACCGACGTGCGGCTCAGCGCCGACGAGGGCGTCGGCGCCGTCGCCGAGCTGGAGATCGAGTCGCACGTCGAGATCCCCGTCGACAGCGCGGTGGAGGTGCGCAACCTGTCCGCGGTGGGCGAGCAGTACCTCGACGTCCGCCCGCGCAGCGCCGGCGGGCCCTGGCTCGCCGACGGCGCCACGGTCCCGGTCTCCTCGGTCGCCGTGCCGGTCAGCGTCCCGGACGTGCTGGCCCACGCCCAGGGCCTGATGTCCCACCTCGACGTGGCCGACATCCGCACCATCGCCGCCGAGACCGAGGCGATCTTCGGCAACGGCGCGGAGGACGTCGACCTGCGCGCGCTCGCGGTGGAGATGGAGACCGCGTTCGCGATGCTGCGCCGCCTGGAGCCGGACCTGACCCGCCTCGCCCGGCGCGCCGAGCGGCCGCTGCGCACCGTCGCCGACCTCGGGCCGCGGATCCGCGCGATGGCCGCGAACCTCGAGCTGATCGCCGCGTCGCTGGCCGAGGCGGCACCCGACGTGCGTCGTACCGTCGTCACCTCGCTGGACCTGCTCCCCCGCCTCGAGCGCTGGTGGCGCGACGCGTCGCCCGACGTGCGCCGCCTCCTGCGCTCCGGCGTGCCGCTCACCGAGATGGCTGCCCGGCACCTGCGCGGGCTCCAGCACTGGCTGGACTGGGTGCCGCTCCAGGCCGACGTGATGGCCGGCAGCACCCGCGGCGGCAGCGGACGCGTCCTGCTCGTGCCCCGCGTGCTGAAGAACTGCGTCTACGACCGCTCGGTCCAGCGCGACATCCAGGACGTCACGAAGCGGAAGCCGCAGACCCACGTCCGTTGCACCGACCCGCCGGACGGCACCCAGGGGCGTGGCTCGGCCACCGTCCCCCGGCAGTGACGCCCACGACCTCACCGCACCACCCCCATCCCGAGAGGAAGACACGATGAGCACCGACACCCTGGCCCAGCGCGCCGCCATCGAGGAGCGGATCGCCGGCCTCACCCTGCCGGTCGCCTTCGCCCGGACCGTCGCCGCGGAGGGCGACGCCCCGGCGTACTCGGACAAGGTCGGCATCGACCTGTCCGGCGGCTACGCACCCGGCTGGCGCACCGTCAGCTGGAACGAGCTGGGCGAGCGTGCCCTCGACGTGGCCGGTGCGCTGGCCGCTGCCGGCGKCGCGCCGGGCGACCGGGTGGCGCTGATGGCCAGCAACCGGATCGAGCACGTCATCGCCGACCTCGGCGCCGTGCACGCCGGGGCCGTGTCGATGTCGGTCTACAACACCCTCTCCCCCGAGCAGGTCTCCTACGTCGCCGGGCACGCCGAGCCGGCGGTGGCCGTCCTCGAGTCCGCCGACCACGTCGCACGGTGGGAGAAGGCGCTCGCCGAGAGCTCCTCAATGCGCCGCGTCGTCGTCATCGACGCCGAGGCGCCGGCCGGTGACGACCGGTTCACGACCTGGGACGACTTCGTCGCCGAGGGCGCCGCGTGGCGCGCCGCGAACGCGGACGCCCTGCAGCAGCGGATCGACCAGATCTCGCCGGACGACCCGCTGACGATCCTCTACACCTCGGGCACGACGGGGAACCCGAAGGGCGTCGTGCTCACCCACCACGCCGTGCTCTACGAGTGCGCCTGCTCGCTCGAGGTCGCCGCCCCGACCCAGCACAACGACTTCATCTCCTACCTGCCGTTCGCGCACATCGCCGAGCGCACGCTGGGCATGTACATCCCGCAGTCGTACGGCGCGCACGTGCACCTGATCTCCGACCCGGCGCTGCTGCTGGGCGCCCTGGGCGAGGTGCACCCGACGCGCTTCTTCGGCGTCCCGCGGGTGTGGGAGAAGATCAAGACCGGCGTCTCGGCCAAGCTCGCCGCAGAGACCGACCCGGAGAAGAAGGCGCAGGTCGAGGGCGCGCTCGCCATCGGGCTGGAGTACGTCGAGGCGCTCCAGCAGGGCGGCACGGTCACCCCCGAGCTCGAGGCCCGCTACCAGGCGGCCGACGCCGGGCTGCTGTCCTTCCTGCGCGCGCTGCTCGGCCTGGACCGCTGCGAGTGGGCGGCGTCGGCCGCGGCCCCGATGCCGCTGGAGGTCGCGAAGTTCTTCGCGGGCCTGGGCATGCGCATCTACGACGTCTACGGCATGACCGAGACCTGTGCGGCCGTCACCGCGTGCGGACCCGACCAGTTCCGTCTCGGCACCGTCGGCAAGGCGCTGCCCGGCATCGAGGTCACCCTCGCCGAGGACGGCGAGATCCTCGCCCGCGGCCCGGTCGCCTCGAAGGGCTACTACAAGCAGGAGGACGCGACCGCGCAGCTCATCGACGCCGACGGCTGGGTGCACACCGGCGACATCGGCGAGATCGACGAGGACGGCTTCCTCAAGGTGGTCGACCGGAAGAAGGAGATGATCATCACCTCCTCCGGCAAGAACATCGCGCCCTCCAACATCGAGAACTACCTCAAGGAGAGCCCGGTCGTCGGCCACGCCCTGGTCTTCGGCGAGGGCAAGCCGTACGTCGTCGCGGTGCTCACCCTCGACGCCGAGATCGCGCCGGTCGTGGCGCAGCAGCTCGGCATCCCGGCCGGCACGTCGCTGGCCGAGCTCGCCCAGCACCCGGCGATCCTCGCCATGGCCCAGCAGGCCGTCGACGCGGCCAACGAGCGGCTGTCGCGGCCCGAGCAGGTCAAGGCCTGGGAGCTGCTGCCGGTCGAGTGGACCGCGGAGTCGGAGGAGCTGACGCCGACCCTGAAGCTCAAGCGCCGCGTCGTGCACGCGAAGTACGCCGACGTGCTCGAGCGGCTCTACGCGTGAGCCCTGCCCGCGTGGGCTGACCGCTCACGCCACCCGGGAGACCTCGTCCGCCAGGCCGGGGGCGAGGTCTCCCCGCGGCGCCACCACCACGTCCGCCAGGCCCAGCCAGCCGGCCAGGCGGCCCAGCTCGACCGCCAGCTCAGCGGCGGTCTCGGGCGGGGCGTGCTGCTCGGCCCACGCCGACTGCACCAGCAACCGCGAGGTGGCCCGGTCGGCCTTGAGGTCGACCCGGCCGACGATCCGGTCGCCGAGCAGGAACGGCAGCACGTAGTAGCCGTGCACCCGCCGTGCGGCCGGCACGTAGATCTCGATGCGGTAGGAGAAGTCGAAGAGCGCCTCCGCCCGCGCCCGCTCCCAGACCACCGGGTCGAAGGGGCTCAGCAGCGCCCTCGCGCGCACCCGCCGCGGCAGGCGCGCGTCGCGGTGGAGGTAGGCCTGGCGGTGCCACCCCTCGACGCGGACGGGCTCGAGCTCGCCGGCGTCGACCAGCGCCTCGACCGCGGCCCGGGCGTCGGCCGGTCGCAGCCGGTAGTAGTCGGCGAGGCACTGCGCGCTCGCCACCCCGTGCGAGCGGGCCGCCCGCCGGACCAGCTCGACGTGCGCCTCGGCCGCGGGCACGGCCGGCGCCTCGACGTACTGCCGCGGCAGCACCCGCTCGGGCAGGTCGTAGCGGATCTCGAACTGGCTGGTGCGGTCGGCGATGGCCAGGTCGCCGGTGGTGAACAGGTAGTCGAGCACCCGGCGGGTGCGCGACCAGTTCCACCCCCACTGGTCCTTGCTGCGGGGCAGGCCGTCGTCGAGCTCGCGGGCGGTGCTGGCGCCGCGGTCGGCGATCTCGGCCAGGAGCGCCCGCTCCAGCTCGTCGTCCTCGTCGAGGGTGAACCACTTCCCGCGGCGGGCGCGGTAGTCCTCCATCCGGTGCCGCATCACCGGCCAGAGCTCGACCGGCATGACGGCCTGCACGTGCGCCCAGTACTCCACCACCCGGCGCTGCCGGCCCGACGCCGCCCGGCGGAGCAGGTCGACGTCGTAGGGCCCCATGCGCGAGTAGAGCGGCATGAAGTGGGCGCGCTGCAGCACGTTGACGCTGTCGACCTGCAGCACCCCCGTGCGGGCCAGGGTGCGGTCGAAGGTGCGCAGCGTCGGCACCGCGTGGGCGGGGTCGAGGAAGCCCTGCGCCGCCAGCGCGACCCGCCGCGCCTGCGCCCGCGAGAGGACCTGCGTCGTGCTCACGCCCTCAGGCTAGGGATGTCCACCGACAAGCCGCGGGCGCTCCCTCAATCCAGCTCGACTAGCTTCGCGCGGACGGCGTACATGACGGCCTCCATGCGCGAGTGCAGCTGCAGCTTTTCGAGGATGTTGCGGACGTGGTTCTTCACGGTGTTCTCGCTGATGGCGAGCTCGCCGGCGACGTCGCGGTTGGACAGGCCCTTGGCGACCAGGCGGAGCACCTCGAGCTCACGCTCGGTGAGCTTGAGGGCCGGGCCGGCGGTGCGCTCGGGCTTCGACATCGTCTTGAACTCGTCGATCAGCTTGGCCGCCATCGAGGGGCTGATCAGGGACTGGCCGTCGGCGACGACGCGGATGCCCTGGGCGACCTCCTCGATGGAGGAGTCCTTGAGCAGGTAGCCGGACGCGCCGCTCTTGACCGCCTCGTAGAGGTCCGCCTCGTCGTCGGACATCGTGAGCATGATGATCTTGGTGGTCGGCACGGCCTCCTTGATGGCCACGCACGCCTCGATGCCGGACTGCTTCGGCATCCGCACGTCGAGGAGCACCACGTCGGGTGCGGAGCTGACCACGAGCGCGACACCGTCGACGCCGTTGCTGGCCTCCCCGACCACCTCGATCCCGGGCTCGATGCCCAGGAGCATGGTCAGGCCGCGCCTGAACAGCTCCTGGTCGTCGACAACGACCACACGTACCGGCTCGCTCACAGGGTGTCCCGGTCCTGTCGCTGCCGGCGAATTCCCACTCGCCACGGAGGCATCATGGCACGAGCCCCCGAGGGAAGCGCGCGGCGCACCGGTTCCGGCACGCCGCACGCCCCGGACTGCTCAGCCGCCCGATCGGCCGTCGTCGCACGTTCGGCTCACCCTCCCTGGTGGTCCACGTCGAGGGAGATCACGCCGTAGTCGTAGCCCTTGCGGCGGTAGACGACCGAGGGACGCTCGCTCTCCTTGTCGACGAACAGGTAGAAGTCGTGGCCGACGAGCTCCATCTCGTAAAGGGCCTGGTCGAGGGTCATCGGGCTCGCGGGGTGGGTCTTCTCGCGGACGACGAGGGGCCCGTCGCCGGTGACGGTGATCGGTCCGACCTTCCGCTCCTTGGCGAGGTCGTCCTCGTCCTCGGTGTCGTCGGTGTCGAGCGGGACGTCGGAGAGCGCCTTGCCGACCGAGACCGGGGTGCGGCGTCCGCGGTGGACGCGGCGGCGGTCGGCGGCCTTGCGCATCTGCGAGGCCATCTTGTCGAGGGCCAGGTCGAGGGCACCCATCTTCTCGTCGGCCGCGGCCTCGGCCCGGATCACCGGGCCCTTGGAGAAGGCGGTCAGCTCCACGCGGACGGCCTGCGGCTGCTGGCGCGGGTTCGGCTCACAGTCCACCTCCACGTGCACCCGGATGATCCGATGGTCGTGCTTCTCCAGCTTCGAGAGCTTCTCCGCGGCGTGCGCCCGGAACCGGTCCGAGATCTCGCAGTGCCTTCCGGTGACCACAACGTCCATCAGTTACCTCCAAGGGGATTCGGTGATGGGGTCTCCCGCCGTTGCTGGACGGGACGTGTGAGAGGGGTCGGCAGGGCCACGGGAGCAGAAATGTCCCGGGCCCTGCCTCGGAGTCCGGTCGGCCGACCTGGTCTTCGTCCCCACACCCGCCTGCTGAGGCTTCCGCAGCTTGTTGCCACTACCGGCCTTCTCCCGGAGACAGACGCATCTGACGTCCGGTCCGAGGCAGGACTTACGACTAAGCCGCACCGTGATCGTCGACCCGGGGGTCGAGTTACGTGGGCCGTTTCGCCTGCGACTGGCATCGGCTTGCCAGCCCCGGCGGGGCTCGCGCCCTGCCTGGGCGGCGCAACCACGGACCCGAGCGGACTCCATGTTGAGACGTTAGTCGGTCGGTGGTGACGGCGGAAGGGATGGTCCGAAAGTGGGGGTGCGGCCTGCTGCCGGCGCCCTCCTCCGGGTCGCTGCGACCGTCGCCCCGGCGGCCACCGACAGGCCGCTGGCCTCCAGGGCGCGCTGCGCCTCGCGCAGGGTGGAGCCCGTCGTCAGGACGTCGTCGCACACCACGACGTGGGCCCGCGGGCGGCCCCGGGCGAGCCGGCGCAGGGAGGTCGCGGGGACCGCCATCGACCCGGCGAGGTTGGCCGCCCGGGCCGCGGCGTCGAGGCCGGCCTGGTCCTGCAGGCCGGGCCGCACGCGCAGCAGCCGGGCGCTGACCACGTCGTGCTCGGCGCGCAGCCGGGCCACGGCCGCACGGACGGTGGCGGCCGTGGGGTCGTGCCCGCGCTGGCGCACCACCCGCGGCCGCGACGGCACCGGCACGAGCACCACCGGGCCGCTCACGGCGAGCTCGGCGAGCGCCTGCGTGACCGACCGCGCCAGCAGCTCCCCGAGCGGGCTGGCCAGCGCGAGAACGCGACGCTCCTTGTGGGCGAGCACCATCGACCGCAGCGCCCCGTCGTAGTCGCCGACCGCGTACGGCGGCACGAGGCCGGGCGGCGTGGGCGTCGGCCAGTGCGCGGCGGCCGAGGCCGGGAGGCCGGCGTGGCAGGAGCGGCACAGCGCCCGTCCCGGGTGTCCGCAGGCCACGCAGGCGACGCCGAGGACGAGGTCGCGGAAGGCGTCGGCGAGGTCCGGGAGGAGTGCCACTCCCCCACCCCACCAAGGCCGGGTGGCCGGCACAACGCGGAGGCGCGGGCCTGTGGRKGGSGGCCTCGACTCCCCGGCGTCAGCCGGCGAAGTCGAGCTGGGTCAGGGTGAGGCTGCCGGCGTCGTACTCCTCCTGCGCGACGAGGTCGACGTAGCGGTCGCCGTAGACCGCGTAGACCAGCGAGCTGGAGACCGGCGCGCCGGCGAGGCCCACGACCCTCCCGGACAGGATCGTGGAGAGCCCGTCCACGCCGACGGTGGCGCCGTCGGCGGCAACGACGTCGACCTCGTGGAAGGAGCTCGGCGAGCTCGAGGAGAGCAGTGCGATCCGGTTCGGCCCGCTCCAGGCGAGGTCGGCGATCGCGGCGTCCTCGGCCGGACGGACGACGAACGGCGACCTGGCTCGCGCCACCCGGCCGCGACCGTTGATCAGCACGCGGGCTCCGACGACCTGGTCGCCGGCGGCGGTGGTGACGACGCCGACCACCCGGGTGCCGTCACGGGAGACCACGATCGCCTTGGCGGCGCGGCCGGTGAGGCCGGGCACCCGCACCTCGCGGACCCGACCGGCCTCGAGGATCAGGACCCGTGCGTTGCCCTCGCGCCGGTCGAGGACCCACAGCCGGCCCGCCACGTCCCAGGTGGGGCGGGCGAAGTCACCGCCGGTGACCACCGTCCGGACCGGGTCGTCGGGGTCGGCGCCGACCTCGACGGTGCGCACCCGGTCGCCACCGGTGTCGACCGCCGCGACCACCTCGGCGTCGGGCCGCAGCGCCACGGCGTCGAGGTCCGCGCCGGCCACGCCGAACGGACCGGTCGAGAAGGAGAGGTCGCCGGGTCGGCCGAGCACGAGCCGGCCCTTGCTCAGGCCGGCGAGGGTGGTGCCGCGGGTGCCCGCCGGGTCGAAGGCGCCGCCGCCGTCGACGGGGTACTGCGAGGCGCCACCCGGCACCGGGACGTCCTCCCCGCCGATCGTGACGCGCAGCGCGGCGATCCCCGGCGCCTGGCGCAGCGTCCACGCGAGCTGGGCGAACATCAGCTCGGCCTCCTCGGCCGTCAGCCGGGGCGCGTCGCCCACGAGGTCGACGTTGGCGACGCCCTTGTCGTCGACCGGGACGGACAGCCCGACCGAGAGCCCGCTCGGCAGGAAGGAGCGCACGACCCCACGGGCACGCGGCGGGGGGCCGTCGAGCAGGCCGGCGACGAGGTTGGTCGCGAGCTGCTCGCCCTGGGGCACGAACACCGGCTCGGGGACGAGGATCTGCGCGATCGGGTCGAAGAAGTAGAGAGACACCTGGCGGTAGCGCTGCTGGAACCAGCTGGCGGGCACGACGAGGGCGTCCATCGGGTCCGCGATCCGGTACTCGCCCCGCTCGATGGACAGGTGCAGGGTCATCGCCCGGTCGGCGGGCGGCAGCGGCCCGCGCCAGGCACCCGCGCGGTCGAGGCCGTCGGCGGCGGGCAGGTCCACCCGCACCGCGTTGCCGGTCTCGCGCACGGAGAGCGGGGCGTCGGCGTACACGACGGTGGCGAGCTCGGGGTTCCAGCTGGCGGCCGCCTCCTCGGTGAGGAAGCGCTTGGCGACGTTGATCTGCTGGGGCCACGCGGTCATCGCGTCGAGGAACTCGCTGACGACCTCGGCGGGCGAGGCGCCCTCGGTCGGGGGCCGGGCGTCGATGTCGCTGGCCCGGTGGGGGCTGTCCGCGCCGGCAACGTCGGCGTCGACGACCGGTCCCTCGGTCGGCAGGGAGACGCAGCCGGCGAGCAGCAGGCCCGCGAGCAGCCCGGCAACCGCGGTGGTGGCACGGCGCGCCTGGCTCATCGCTCCACCTCCCGGGCGGGTACGACGTCGCCGGGCCCGGCCACGATCGCGGCGTCGACGGAGGCGGCGTCCTCGGGGATGAGCGGCAGCGGGCTGTGCCGCAAGGTGCCGCCGGCCCGGCGCGGGAGGGTGAGCCGGAACTGGGCGCCCTGCCCGGTGCGGCCCCACGCCTGCAGCCAGCCGCCGTGCAGGTGGGCGTCCTCCTGGGCGATGGCCAGGCCCAGGCCGGTGCCGCCACTGGTGCGGGTGCGGGCCGGGTCGGAGCGCCAGAACCGGTTGAACACCATCGCCGCCTCCCCGGGGGCGAGGCCGACGCCGTGGTCGCGCACGGTGATCGCGACCGCCTCCTCGTCGGACGCGAGCCGGACCACGACCGCCTCGGTCGGGTCGTCGGCGAGCGCGTGGTCGATGGCGTTGGTGACGAGGTTGCGCAGGATCCGCTCGACGCGGCGGCTGTCGACCTCGGCGCGCACCGGGTCGTCGGGGTGCTCGACGACGACCCGGACGCCGCGCTGGTCGGCCAGCGGCTGGGCGGCGGTCACCACCCGGTTGACGATGTCGTCGAGGTTGACGTCCTCAGGGGCGAGCACCGCGGCGCCGGCATCGAACCGGCTGATCTCGAGCAGGTCGACGAGCAGGTTCTCGAAGCGGTCGAGCTCCTTCTGCAGCAGCTCCGCGGCGCGGGCTGCCGTGGGGTCGAAGTCCTCGCGGGCGTCGTGCAGCAGGTCGGAGGCCATCCGCACCGTCGTGAGCGGGGTCCGCAGCTCGTGCGAGACGTCGGAGACGAAGCGCCGCTGCACCCAGCTGAGCTCCTCCAGCTGGCGGATCTGCCGCTGGAGGCTGGTCGCCATCTGGTTGAAGGTGTAGGCCAGCCGCGCGATGTCGTCCTCGCCGCGCACCTGCAGCCGCTCCTGCAGCCGTCCGGCGGCGAGCCGCTCGGCGACCTTGCGGGCCATCCGGACCGGGGTCACGACCTGCCGGGTCACCAGCCAGGTGATGCCGGCCACCAGTACCAGCAGCAGGCCCGCGGCGGTGAGCAGGGCGCGGGTCACCAGCCGCAGGGTCTCCTGCTCCTCGGTCAGCGGGAAGAGGTAGTAGAGGGTGTAGGTCTTGCCGTCGGCCGGCAGCTGCAGCTGCGACCCGACGATGATGCCCGGCTCCGAGGTGGCCTCGCCCCGCCCGTCGGCGCGGGTGACGATCTCGGTGTAGGTCCACGCCGTGCTGCGGCCGGCGGCGTCGAAGTGCTCCTCGAGCGAGTCGGGCACGCTGACCAGGTCGAGGCCGCTGGTGTACTCGCTGCCACCGTCGCGCAGCGATCCGCCCTCTCCCTCGGGGCCGGCGAGGACGACGCTGTAGCCGCGGCCGGCGCCGCGGTCGATGATCGGGTCGACGAGGTCGCGCTGCTGGCGGCCGACGTTGACCTCGCGGCCGGACGCAGCCTCGAGCCGGGCCCGGGCCTCGGCCATCTCGGCGTCGACCTCGCCGAGGACGACGTCGACGCGGTGCTCGAGGAGTCCCTGCCGGACCTGCTCGACCAGGATCCAGCCGACCGCGCTGACCACGACCGCCGACAGCACCAGCGTGCTGGCGACGACCCGCGCCTGGATCGAGCGTCGCCAGAAGGTGAGCGCCCGTCGTACCGCCGGGGAGAGTCGGTTCCAGAGGTCGCGCAGCACAGTGCGCTCCTAGGCGGAGCCGGCCTTGTAGCCGACCCCGCGGACGGTCAGCACGATCTCGGGGTGCTCGGGGTCGTGCTCCACCTTGGAGCGCAGCCGCTGCACGTGGACGTTGACCAGCCGGGTGTCGGCTGCGTGGTGGTAGCCCCAGACCTCCTCGAGGAGGACCTGGCGGGTCAGCACCTGCCCGGGCCGGCGGGCCAGGCAGAGCAGGAGGTCGAACTCCAGCGGCGTCAGCGGGATCTCGACGCCGTCGCGGGTGACCGAGTGCCCGGCCACGTCGATCTGCACGTCGCGCACCGACAGCGTCTCCGGCGCGACCGGCTCGGTACGGCGCACGCGGGCCCGAATCCTGGCGACCAGCTCCTTGGGCTTGAAGGGCTTCACGACGTAGTCGTCGGCGCCGGACTCGAGGCCGACGACGACGTCGACGGTGTCGCCCTTGGCGGTCAGCATCACGATCGGGACCACGGACTCGGCCCGGATCTCCTTGCACACGTCGATGCCGTCCTTGCCGGGCAGCATGAGGTCGAGGAGCACCAGGTCGGGGCGGTAGTCGCGGAACTCGGCCAGCGCGGTGTCGCCGCGCGGGCAGATCCGCGACTCGAAGCCCTCCTGGCCCAGGACGATCGCCAGCATCTCCGCCAGCGCGGCGTCGTCGTCCACGACGAGGACGCGACCCTTGGTGGCGAACGACGCGCCGGCGGCGGTAGTCATGTCGACGCCGTCCGCGGCGATCAGCGGCAAACGAGCGAAGGGAGCGAGAGCGCCGCTGACCGCCGCGGAGGCGGCGATCAGCGGCGACACGCTCGCGCAATCAGTACCGGTAGTGGTCGGGCTTGTAGGGGCCCGCCACGTCGACGCCGATGTAGGCGGCCTGCTCCTTGGTCAGCTCGGTGAGCTCGACGCCGAGGGCGTCGAGGTGCAGCCGGGCGACCTCCTCGTCGAGGTGCTTGGGCAGGACGAAGACGCCGGTCTCGTACTCGCTGGTCTTGGTGAAGAGCTCGATCTGCGCCAGGACCTGGTTGGTGAACGAGTTCGACATGACGAACGACGGGTGGCCGGTCGCGTTGCCGAGGTTCAGCAGGCGGCCCTCGGACAGCACGATGATCTTCTTGCCGTCGGGGAAGATCCACTGGTGGACCTGGGGCTTGATCTCGTCCTTGACGATGCCCGGGATCTTCGCGAGGCCGGCCATGTCGATCTCGTTGTCGAAGTGGCCGATGTTGCCGACGATGGCCTGGTTCTTCATCTTCTCGAAGTGCTCGACCTTGATGATGTCGTAGTTGCCCGTCGTGGTGATGAAGATGTCGGCGTGCTCGACGACGGTCTCGAGGCGCTTGACCTCGTAGCCGTCCATCGCGGCCTGCAGCGCGCAGATCGGGTCGATCTCGGTGACGATGACCTTGGCGCCCTGGCCGCGCAGCGACTCGGCGGAGCCCTTGCCCACGTCGCCGTAGCCGCAGACGACGGCGGTCTTGCCCGCGATCATCACGTCGGTGGCGCGGTTGATGCCGTCGATGAGCGAGTGGCGGCAGCCGTACTTGTTGTCGAACTTCGACTTGGTGACCGAGTCGTTGACGTTGATCGCCGGGAAGAGCAGGGAGCCCTCCTTGAACCGCTCGTACAGGCGGTGGACGCCGGTCGTGGTCTCCTCGGTGACGCCCTTGATGCCGGCCGCGATGCTGGTCCAGCGGTTGGGGTCACGCTCGACGGAGCGCGCGAGGACCCGGAGGACCTCCTTGTACTCCTCGTTGTCGGTCGAGTCCTGGCTCGGCACGGCGCCGGCCTTCTCGAACTCGACGCCCTTGTGCACGAGGAGGGTGATGTCGCCGCCGTCGTCGAGCAGCATGTTCGGCCCCACCGGGTTGCCGTCGGCGTCGGTGAAGTCGAAGACCTTCTCGGCCTCGTCCCAGTACTCGGCGAGGGTCTCGCCCTTCCAGGCGAAGACCGGGGTGCCGGCCGGCGCGTCGACGGTCCCGTCCTTGCCGACGACGACCGCGGCGGCGGCGTGGTCCTGGGTCGAGAAGATGTTGCAGGTCGCCCAGCGGACGTCAGCGCCGAGGGCGGTGAGCGTCTCGATCAGGACGGCGGTCTGGATGGTCATGTGCAGCGAGCCGGCGATGCGCGCGCCCTTGAGCGGCTGGTCGGCGCCGTAGCGCTCCCGCATCGCCATGAGGCCGGGCATCTCGTGCTCGGCGAGCTCGATCTCCTTGCGGCCGAACTCGGCCAGGCTCAGGTCAGCAACCTTGTAGTCCATGAAACAGATCCTCGAGGTTCGAGAGTGACGTCCTGCGGCGCATCTGCGCTTCGTCGGGATCTCCCGCGCATGACGTGACCCACCCTACAAGCGGGCTCCGACCGAGGGGCAATCATCGGGCAGGCCCGACCGCCGGTGCCTGAGGTGGTGCTCAGGCGTGGTCCTTCTTGCCGAACGGGAGCAGCTGGACGACGAGGACCACGACGGCGCCGACGACCAGGCCGATGACGGCGGAGATGCCGGTGTTGGCCAGCCAGGCGAGGGCGTCGCCGAGGAAGCCCTCGATGGCGTGGTGGATGTCGTGCTCGATGCCGTGGACCCAGTCGTAGGGCGCGTTCCAGAGGTCGAGGCCGGAACCGTGGTTGTCGGCGACGTTGACCATGAGGATGTGGCCACCGACCCAGAGCATGGCGACGGTGCCGACGACGGAGATGATCGAGAGCAGCCTGGGCATGAACGAGACCAGGCCGAGCCCGACGCGCTTGGCGAGGGCGGAGCTGCGCTGGGCGAGGCGGAGGCCGATGTCGTCCATCTTCACGATGAGCGCCACCACGCCGTACACGCCGATGGTGATGACGAAGGCGACGACGAGCAGGGTGGCGAGCTTGGTCCAGAAGCTCTCGTCGCTGACCGAGTCGAGGGCGATGACCATGATCTCGGCCGACAGGATCAGGTCGGTGCGCACCGCGCCCGCGACGAGGTCCTTCTCCGCCTCGGGGCCGACCTCGGCGACCGGGGTCTCGTGGTCGTCGTGGTGGGAGACCATGTGCCAGATCTTGTGGGCGCCCTCGTAGGCGAGGAAGGTCCCGCCGAGGATCAGGATGACCGGCAGCAGGCCGGGCAGGAACTCGCTGAGCAGCAGCGCGGCGGGCAGGATGATCAGCAGCTTGTTGCGGATCGAGCCCAGCGCGATCTTCTTCACGATGGGCAGCTCGCGCTCCGCGGCGAGGCCGTGGACGTACTGCGGGGTCACCGCGGTGTCGTCGATGACCACGCCTGCGGCCTTGGCGGTCGCCCGACCGGCGGCCGCGCCGACGTCGTCCACCGAGGCTGCGGCCAGCTTCGCGATCGCAGCGACGTCGTCGAGGAGTCCAAACAGGCCGGCGCTCATGCCCCGAAGGCTACCGGGAGGCGCCGGTCTCCTCGTGCCGCTCCACCGGCTCGGGACCGGCGTCCTGTGCCGCCTCGTGCTCCTGCACGACCACCGCGAGGTCGACCGCCTCGCCGACCCGGCGGTGGGCGAGGCCGAACGGGTCGGCCACGTGGCCCAGCACGCCGCGCACCCGTGGGAGGGCCAGCAGCAGGGCGACGGCGACGCCGAGGCCGGTGGCGGCAGCCAGGCCGAGGGCGGGGCTGCCGGCGACCGCGTCCCGGAAGCCGGCGTACTCGAGGCCCTTCACCGCGAAGCCGTGGAAGAGGTAAACGATCATCGTCGCGGCGCCCATCCGGGTGAACCAGCCGCTGACGCGGGGGACGAGGGTGAGCCAGGCGAAGGTGCCGACGAGGCCGAGGGCGAGCACGCCGAGGCGGGCCAGCACGGCCTCACCGCCGTCGTCGCCGACGACGTCGAAGGGTCGGTAGTAGAGGTACTCGGTGGACGCCCAGCGGTCGAGGTCCACCGCCAGCACGGCGACGATCCCGAACGCCACGACACCGAGCAGGGCCGGGAACCGGCCGCGCAGCCACTCCAGGGACTCCGGCGTCGCCTTGAGGCCGAGGACGAAGAACGGCAGGAAGCCGAGGATCCGCGGCAGGTCGAGGTACTCCGTCCACGCGCCCTGCACGAATCCGCCGGCCAGGCTGATGCCGACCGCGACGAGGACGGCGCCGGGCAGCGGCCGCAGCAACGGGGTGGCGAGCCGCCAGGCGGCGAGGGCGAGGAGGTACCACATCGGGAAGTGCGGGTCGAGCCACAGGTCCTGGAGGTCCTCGCCGCCGACGTGGAGGCGGAACAGCCCGAGCGCACCCTCGAAGAGGACGTAGGGCACGAGCAGGTCGGTGACCAGCTTCCACATCCGCGCCGGGTGGTAGGCGAAGCCGCGGGAGAGGTAGCCGGACAGGAAGATGAACGCCGGCATGTGCCACAGGTAGACGAAGTCGTAGAGGTGCCAGGCAACCGTGTCGTCGGTCGGCAGCAGGGCCCACGTGTGCCCGACCACGACGAGGACGATGAGACCCATCTTCGCGTTGTCGAGCCAGGGATCGCGAACGGCAGGCATCACTCCTTGGTACCCGCTCGCCCGCGGTCGAGTCGAAGTGTCAGACAACCGCGGGACCGCGCCGGTCGTGGTGGATCAGCGGTCAGTCTCGGCGGTCAGTCGGCGACGAGGCCCAGGCGGAGGTACTCCGCGGCGTAGGTGCCGTGCAGCAGCAGCGACGCGTAGCGGGCGACCTCGCCGACCGCGTCGGAGGAGACGTGCTCGATGCGCACGTCGTGGGCGGCGCAGGCCTCCTCGAGGCGGATCCGCTGGTCGCGCACGACCGGGTCGTCCACGCCGTCGTCGAGGATCACGAGGACCGGGCGCCGCTCCCCCGCACCGTCGGCGAACGGGTCGGCGAAGACGTTGCGCGGCCGGGCGGCCTCGATGACGGGCAGCAGGTGCTCGGCGTCACCGGCGAGCGCCGTGCGCCCGGAGGTACGACGGATCGACTCCGAGACGCGGCGGGCCGCCCGGGCGGCGAGCACGGACCCGCCCCAGACCAGCGGGCTGGCGTCGGCCAGCGCGATGGCGAGCATCTTGGCCGGGTTGATCGAGATGTCACGGTTCGGCGAGCACGCGATGGCGACGTCGTCGAGGGCCTCGGCGACCGCCTCCGGGTCGGCGGTGGGGCCGAGCTGGACCTGGTCGAGGAAGGACAGCATCGCCACCGCGGTGGCCAGCTGGTCGCCGGTGCCGGTCGGCAGCAGCGTGGTCCAGCGACCGGTGGCGTGCTCCGCGACGATCGAGTCCGGCGGGGTGGCGACCACGAGCTGGCAGCCGCGGCGGGCGGCCTCGGCGACGGCCAGCGCGGTGCCGGCGTCGCCGCCCTCGGGCGCGAGCACGACGACCAGGTCGAGGCTGCCGGCCCAGCCCGGCAGCGCCGGGGACGGCCAGGCGACGAACGGGACCGGGCAGAACGGCTCGAGCACCGCCCGCAGCAACCGGGAGTCGGGCCCGGCGGCGATCACCGCGCGCGGCCGGGTCTCGCTGGCGCGGGCGACCGCCTCGGCGATGGCCTCCGAGGAGCCACCGACCTCGCGTCGTACCCGCGAGCCGGACTCGGCCAGCGTGCGCAGCCGCAGGGCGGCGGKGGCCAGGGCGCTCTCGTCGTCCAGCCGGGACTCGTCGAACCAGACCATGGCGGGCCTCCCGGTCAGGCGGGCTTGCGGGCCTCGTCGACGAGCAGCACCGGGATGCCGTCGCGCACGGGGTAGGCCAGGCCGCACCCGCTGCAGAGCAGCTCGGTGGCGTCGCCGGCGGGGGTCACGGCCAGGTCGGCCCGGCACGCCGGGCAGACGATGATCGCGAGCAGCTCCGGGGAGATCTCGGGGGTGCTCATGCGCTCGCCCCGCCCCGGATGGTGGCGAGGACCTCGTCGCGGACTCGGGCCATGGTGGACTCGTCCTTCCCTTCGGCGTTGAGCCGCAGCAGCGGCTCGGTGTTCGAGGCACGGACGTTGAACGACCAGTCCGCGTGGCTGACGGTCAGCCCGTCCAGCTTGTCGACGGTGACGCCCTCCTGGGAGCCCCACGTCTCCTCCAGCGCCGCGAGCACCGCAGCCTGGTCCTCGACCGTGCTGTTGATCTCGCCGCTGAGCGGGTAGCGCTCGTAGGTCGAGAGCAGCTCCGAGAGCGGGACGTCGGCCTCGGCGAGGGCCGCCATCGCGTGCAGCGCGGCCAGCATGCCGGAGTCGGCGCGCCAGAAGTCGCGGAAGTAGAAGTGCCCGCTGTGCTCGCCGCCGAAGATCGCGTCTGTCTCCGCCATCGTCGCCTTGATGAAGGAGTGGCCGACGCGGGTGCGCACCGGCTTGCCGCCGAGCTCGGAGACGATCTCGGGCACCGCCCGGGAGGTGATCAGGTTGTGGATCACCGTCGCGCCGGGCTCCTTGGCGAGCTCACGGGCCGCGATCAGCGCGGTCAGCGTGGAGGGCGAGACCAGCTCGCCGCGCTCGTCGACGAGGAAGCAGCGGTCGGCGTCGCCGTCGAAGGCCAGGCCGATGTCGGCGCCCTCGGCGAGCACCCGCTTCTGCAGGTCGGCCAGGTTCTCCGGCTCGATCGGGTTCGCCTCGTGGTTGGGGAAGGTGCCGTCGAGCTCGAAGTACATCGGCACCATCTCGACGGCGTCGCCGACCTTGCCGAAGACGGCGGGCGCGGTGTGCCCGGCCATGCCGTTGCCGGCGTCGACGACGACCTTGATCCGGCGACCCTGCACGGGCGCGAGCGAGAGCAGGTGGTCGGCGTACGCCTCGAGCACGTCCTGCTCGCTGGTGGAGCCGGTGCGCTCCGCGGTGGCCGGGGCGCCGGCGGCGACGCGGTCACGGATCTCGGCGAGGCCGCTCTCCATGCCGACGGGCTGCGCGTGCGCGCGGCACATCTTGATGCCGTTGTACTGCGCCGGGTTGTGGCTGGCGGTGAACATCGCGCCCGGCAGGCCGAGGTGGCCCGAGGCGAAGTAGAGCTGGTCGGTCGAGGCGAGGCCGATCATCGTGACGTCGGCGCCCGCACCCGTCGCGCCCTCGGCGAACGCGCCGGCCAGGCCGGGCGAGCTGGGCCGCATGTCGTAGCCGATGACCATCGCGTCGACGCCGAGGACCTCGACGTACGCCGCGCCGGTCGCGCGCGCCAGGTCCTCGTCGAGCTGCTCGCCGACGATGCCCCGCACGTCGTAGGCCTTGAAGCACTTGCTCAGGTTGTCGGGTGAGGTCGTGGCCATGCACCGGACATTAGTGCACCCGCGCAGCGCCCCGGTCAGTCGGTGGTGAGCATCCTCAGGTGGCCCTTGCGGGCGACCTCGCGACCGGTCTCCCGGGGCTGCTCGACGGCCGGCGGCGGGACCGGGCGGGCCGCCTCGCGGACCGCGTCGGCGAGTGCGAGCAGGTCGTCGCTGCTGGGCCCGGCCTGCTGCGTGCCGAGCGAGAGCCGCACGACCTCCCAGCCGCGCGGGGCCGAGAGTCGCTCGCTGTGCTGCTCGCACAGGTCGTAGGCGTGGGGCTCGGCGAAGGTCGCGAGCGGGCCGAGGACGGCCGTGGAGTCGGCGTACACGTAGGTCAGGGTCGCCACCGCGCGCCGGGCGCACGCGGTGCGCGAGCAGGTACGCATGCCCTGCGGTGCCGGAATCGCGCTCACGCGGCAGACGGTACCGTCCCCGGCTCGTCCGGCTGGATAGGCTCGCTGGTCGTGGAGCCAGACGACGCTGCGTGGCCCCGGGTCGCCCGGCCCCGGCGCGACCGCCGGGGGCGCGGGATGCGCGGCCCTGCCGTGCTCCCCCTGACCTGGCCCGAGCCCGGCCACCGGCCGCCCCGCCCGTTGCGCCGCCGCGAGCTCTTCGACCGGATCCTGCTCGACGTGGTGACCGAGGTCGACGCCCGGTGGTCGAAGCACCTCGGGCTGGTGGAGTACGCCGTCGAGGACACCCCGCAGCTGCCCGACGACTGGGACTCCGACCGGGTGCCGCTGTCGTCGCTGGTGCGCGGGTCGGGGCAGCAGCCGACCCGGCTCGTGGTCTTCCGGCGCCCGGTGGAGCACCGCGCCAGCGACCGCGCCGACCTGGAGGCGCTGATCCTCACCGTCGTGGTGGAGCAGGTCGCCGAACTGCTCGGCATCGAGCCGGCGGACGTCGACCCGCGCTACCCCCGCGACGACGACTGAGCCACCTGCTCGGGCTACCTACTCGGGCGAGACGGCCGGGATGGAGGCGCGCAGGTCGGCCGGACGCACCCGCAGGGTCGCGAGGCCTGCCTCGCGGCCGCGTGCGGTGGCGGTGACGACGGCGCGCACCGGGGTGCTGCGGGCGACCACGGTGATCGAGGTGGCCCGGTCGGGCAGGGACAGGACCGCGCCGCGGTCGGCGCCGATCTCGACCCGGTCGGCACGGACCTCGCGCCCGCGGGCGTCGTAGGAGACGACGTGCACCACGGCGGTCCGCACGGCGCCGCCGAGGACGACACCCTTGCTCCCCGACGGCACGACGGCCGCGGCCGGCTCCTCGAGGACCGGCGCCGGGGCCAGCAGCACGAGGTCGTCGCGGGTGAACGCCATGAACGACGACGCCACCGGTCCGGTCGCCTCGAGCTCGATGCCGAGGACCCCCTCGGCCGCCGCACCGCGGAACAGGCGCCGCAGGTCGACCGAGGTCATCGCGCCGGGCGCGACCGTGACGTCCGGCGCCCCGGTCGGGCTGAACGTCGCCTGCTCGGTGACGAAGCGGACGCTGACCCGCACCTCGTCGGAGCCGGGGTTGGCCAGGTGGAGCGTGGGCTGCACGGGCCGGGCCGGGACACCGAGGATCAGGCTGCGGGCCGACGGCTCGGCGTCGGCGGGCAGGAAGTCGGTGGTGACGCGGCCGCGACCGAGCGGGTCCCAGGTGGTCTGCGCCGACGCGGTGACCCGGCCGCGGACCACGGTCAGGTGGGCGGCGGTGGCCTCGGCGCGCGGGGCGGCGGTGGCGAGGTCGATCCGGCGCACACCGTGCGGCGGGACCTCGATGCCGCGCAGCGCGGGCTCCTCCACCGGGCCGGTGCTGTCGTGGAGGGCGAGGTCGACGACCGCGTCGCCGTCGTCGGGGTTGACCAGCTCGATCGTGGTGGCGTGCCGGGCCGACGCGCCGACGCCGACCAGCCACTCGTCGTACGACGGGCCGCGGCACTCGGGCGCGGCGAGCCGGCCGTCCCGGCCGGCGGCGATCCCGGGGGCTGCGGCACCGCGGCCGTCGAGGACGGTCGGGCCGGTGCTGGACGGCACCACGACGCTGCTGCCCTGGTCGACGGTGACCGGCTCCCCCGCCTCGGTGGCGGCGGCCTCCCCGCGGCCGGCGGGTGCGGTGGCGACGGCGAGCTCGCCGCCGGGGACGTCCGGGGTGCGGGTGACCCGCACCGGGCCGGCGCCGCGCAGGCCGCTCGGGCAGACGGTCGTCGCCGACGTCAGCGCGGAGGTGTCGGGCGGCCGGGGGCCGGCGAGCTGGTTGTCCTCGCCGCCGATGGTGCCGACGCTGAGCACGACGACGGCGGGCGCGAGGATCGCGAGGCCGACGAGCAGGTCGATGCGGCGGCTGCGGGACACGGCGGCGCGGCGACCGGCGCGCTGGCCGGTGCTGCGGTCGGCGGCGGGTCCGGGCTCAGTCATCTCGGCTCCTTCGCATCGGCGGGAGGGCCAGCACGAGCAGGACCGCGATCGCGGCGCCCTGCACGAGCAGCAGGACGGTGCGCCCCCACGCGTGGTGCTCGGGCAGCGGCCCGGGTGCGGGGTCGACCTGCCAGGCGCGGGTCCCGCGGCTGGTGCTGGCCTGGACCAGCCCGGAGGTGGCGTCGAGGCTGGCGGCGACCGCGCCGTCGGCGGGGGCCGCCTGGACGACGTACAGGATGCCCCGGCGGGACAGCTCCTGGACGGCCTCGGGATCGGGCGCGGTGACGAGGCTGCGGATCGCCGCGGTGGCGTCGCGGTCCTCGGGCGTCAGCGCCGTGATCTCGTCCTCACCGAGGGTGCGCCCGTCGCCGCGGTGGACCTCGTAGCGCAGGCCGTCCTCGATGCTGCCGCGCAGCACGAGGATGCCGTCGTGGTCGGCCTGCTCGGCGCGCTGGGCCATGTAGACCGGCACGTCGGCCGGCGGGTGGTCGGTGAGGTCCTCGCCGCCCCAGCCGGCGAACCAGACCAGGCCGAGCAGGGGCGCGACGAGGCCGGCGAGCCCGGCGACCGCGAGGCCCGCCTGGGCCGGGCGCGGCTTCTCGCCGAGGTGGTGCAGCGCGAGGCCGCCGAGGAAGGCTGCGGTGAGCCAGGCGCCCTGCAGCAGGAGCAGCACGACCCCGAGGCCGGGCTGCTGGCCGTCGCCGCCGGCGAGGCCGACGGAGGTGACCGCGAGCGGGATCCCGACGATCGCGGTGACGGCGGCGAGCACCCAGCAGGCGACGACCGCGACGCGGGTCGCGGCGGGCAGCAGCGAGGCGAGCGCGAGGACGGGCAGGACGAGGCCGATCACGGCCGGGGCGCCGAGGTCGCCGAGGCGGCCGACGAGCAGGTCCCACCCGGAGGTCGCCTCGGTCGGCCAGCGGCCGACGTCGAGGACCAGCGTGCCGGCGGCGCCCTCCAGCAGGGCCGGGAGCCACCACGGCAGCAGCACGAGCAGGGGGACGCCGAGCGCGGCGACGGGCGGGCCCCACACGGACCGGTCGCGGACCTCCCCCGGCGCGAGCCGGAAGGCACAGCCGAGCACGACGCCGATCAGCACGGCGACGACCAGCCACGACGACGGCGCGACGGCGGTCAGCAGGGCCAGCGCGAGTCCGGTGCGCCACGCGGCGCGCCAGCGGTGGCCGGCGTCGGGGTCGGCGAAGCCGAGGGCGGCGTGCGCCAGCCACGGCAGCACCGCAGCGGCGACGACGACCCCCCACCGGCCGCCACCCCAGGCGCCGGAGGCGAGCGGGACGAGGGCCCACACGACCGAGCCCCACAGCAGCAGCCACCGCGGGGCGCCGTACGGCGTGGCGAAGCGGCCCACGACGCGCAGGAACCGCCACGCGCCCCACAGCGCGACCGGGGCGGCGAGCGCCATCAGCAGGCCGATGAGCGCGGACGGGCCGACCGGCAGGCCGAGCACGGCGAGCGGGAGGACGTAGGCGGGCGCCGGCAGGTCGGAGCCGAAGCCGATGGGGTGGTGGCCCTCGGTGTGCAGGCGCCACCAGGCGCCGACGCCGTCCGGCGTCGGCGACAGCGCCCCACCGCTGACGCCGCCGAAGGCGTCGCGCACCCCGACCAGCAGGGCGATGACGACCACCGCCGTGGCGACGGCGGTCGGGTTGGTGAAGAACCGGACGACCCAGCCGGTGTCGGCGTAGTCGTCCTCCTCGTCCCGGTGCCGCGCGGGCGGCGGGGCCACCGCGGCGTCGCGCTCGGCAGCCGCGGCCCGGCGGCGCTCGGCGACGTCGGCGGCCTGGTTGGTCGCGGCGGCGACGAGGTCACCGACGAGGTCGAGGCCGTGCCGGTAGGGCAGCCACCACGGCGCCAGCAGCCGGCGGACGCGGGCCCGGTCCGGTCCCTCCGGGCCCCGCAGCGCGGCGACCGCCTGCCGCCGGTCCCGGCGCGCCGCGAGGATGCGCCCGGGGTGGCGCAGCACCGAGACCAGCGCGGCGACCTCGTCGAGGGCCTCACCGACGGCGCGCACGCACAGCAGCCCGAGCACCCGCAGCACCGTGCCGAGCGCGAGCCGGACGACCTTGAACGGCAGGGCGGGGGTGCGGGCGTTGGCGAGCAGCGTGAACAGGGCGGCGCGCCGCTCCTGGAAGTGGGTGTGGCGCCCGGTCAGCTCCGTGCGTCGTACGCCGCGGTGGGCGGCCTCGGCGTGGAAGACGACGGCGCGCGGGACGACGAGCGTGGTGCGGCCGGCCGCGGCGGCGCGCCAGCCGAGGTCGAGGTCGTTGCCGAAGATCGGCAGCGCAGGCTCGAAGCCGCCGAGCTCCTCGAGCACGGCGCGTCGCACGAGCATGCCGGCGGTGTTGACGGCGAAGACCTCACGGACCTCGTCGTGCTGGCCCTGGTCGTACTCGCCGCGCTCGAGCCCGGTCTCGCGCCGGCCGGTGCCGCTGATCGTGACGCCCAGCTCGAGCAGGCGGCGCAGCGAGGGCCACTCGCGCAGCTTGGGGCCGAGGATGTCGGCCTCGGGCCGCTGCGCGGCGACGGCGAGCAGCTCGGCGAGGGCGGTGGGTGCCGGCTTCGCGTCGTCGTGGAGGATCCAGACCCACTCGGGGTCGCGGCCGGCGGCGGCCAGCGCGGCGAGGCCGTCGGCGACGGCGTCGGGGAAGCCGGTGGTGGCCGGCATCCGGCGCACCGCGAGCGGGACGTGCCCGTCCAGTGCCTGCCGGACGAGCTCGGGGCTGTCGTCCCTGCTGCCGGTGTCGATTGCGACGACGGAGTCGAGGGGTGCCGTCTGCGCGCGGATGCCGTCGAGGACGGCCGGGAGCCACGAGGCGCCGTCGTGGCTCACCAGGAGGACGGCGACCCTGGCTTCGTGCGACACGAGGTCAGACCCTAGTGGGACGGTCCGAAGGGGGCGAACCGTCGCGCCAGGGCCTGACCCGAGTCAGACTGCCCGCTTCTTCAGCTTGCGGCGCTCACGCTCCGAGAGACCGCCCCAGATGCCGAAGCGCTCGTCGTTGCCCAGTGCGGCCTCGAGGCACTCCAGGCGCACCTCGCAGGTCTGGCACACCTTCTTCGCCTCGCGCGTCGATCCGCCTTTCTCGGGGAAGAACGCCTCGGGGTCGGTCTGCGCGCACAGTGCGCGCTCCTGCCACCCCAGCTCCTCTGTCTCTGCCTCGACCAGGAAGAGTTCCCTCATGTGACGCCCCTTTGACTCGACCCGATGCCAGTTGAGGACCAAGTGACATCGTTGGAATTACATATGTGTCATACCCCAGTAGTCAAGGCGGAATCTGCTATACACCGCCCCGGAGGACGATCGTCCCGGCCGTGAGGCACAGTTGTGCCCCGTGGACTCGAGCAAGACGACACCGGATCCGGTCCGGCGCATCACCGTCCTGTCGGGCGGCATGGGTGGGGCGAAGTTCCTCCAGGGCCTGCTGCACGGCATCACCGCCGGCACGCTCCCCGGGGTCGCGCCCGACGCCCGGGTGACCGTCGTCGCCAACACCTGCGACGACTGGTGGATCCACGGCCTCAAGGTCTGCCCGGACCTCGACACCGTGATGTACACGCTCGGCGACGGCATCGACCTCGAGCGCGGCTGGGGCCGGCGCGCGGAGACCTGGAGCGCCAAGGAGGAGCTGGCCGCCTACGGCGTCGAGCCCACCTGGTTCGGACTCGGCGACCGCGACATCGCCACCCACCTGGTCCGCACCCAGCTGCTCGAGGCCGGCTACCCGCTCTCCGCGGTGACCGCCGCGCTGTGCGAGCGCTGGCTCGCTCCGAGGTACGGCGAGCAGCTGACCCTGCTGCCGATGACGGACGACCGCGCCGAGACCCACGTCGCGATCGCCGACCCGGAGGCGCCCAGCGGCAAGCGGGTCGTCCACTTCCAGGAGTACTGGGTGCGCCTGCGCGCGGAGGTGCCCGCCGAGACGATCGTCTTCGTCGGCCTCGACCAGGCCACCCCCGCGCCCGGCGTGCTCGAGGCGATCGCCGGGGCCGACCTCGTGGTGCTGCCGCCGTCGAACCCGGTCGTCTCGGTCGGCACCATCCTGGGCGTGCCCGGCCTGCGTGACGCGGTCCGGGCGACCGCGGCGCGCGTGGTCGGCCTCTCCCCCATCGTCGGCACCTCCCACGTGCGCGGGATGGCCGAGCAGGTGCTGACCGCGATCGGCGTCGAGGTCAGCGCCGCCGGCGTCGGGCTCAACTACGGCGCCCGCAGCGCCGGCGGGGTCCTGGACGGCTGGCTCGTCGACGAGCGCGACGCCGCCCAGGTCGAGCGCCTCGAGGCGGCCGGCATCGCCACCGCCGCGGTCCCGCTGATGATGACCGACCACGACGCGACCGCCGCCATGGCCGCGGCCGCCGTCGCCCTGGTGCGGTCCTGATGCCCGGCTCGCTCAGCATCCTCGCCCCCGACGGAGTGCCGGAAGTCGTGGCCGGTGACGACCTCGCCGCCGTGCTGCTCACCGCCCTCGCCCCCGAGCAGGTCGCCGACGGCGACGTGCTGGTCGTCACCAGCAAGATCGTCAGCAAGGCCGAGGGACGCGTCGTCACCGGTGACCGCGAGGAATGGATCGGCCGCGAGACGACCCGGGTGGTCGCGCAGCGCGGCGCCACGCGCATCGTGCGCAACCGGCTCGGGCTGACCATGGCCGCCGCCGGGATCGACAGCTCCAACGTGGCCGCCGGCTCCATCGTGCTGCTGCCCGAGGACCCCGACGCCTCGGCCCGGGCGCTCCGTCGTACCGTCGCGGAGCGGGTGGGCGCCAACGTCGGCGTGGTCGTCACCGACACCGCGGGCCGACCGTGGCGCGAGGGCCAGACCGACATCGCGATCGGCGCCGCCGGCATCACGGTGCTGGAGTCCTTCGCCGGACGCGTCGACGGCCACGGCAACGAGCTCGCCGTGACCGCCCCGGCCGTCGCCGACGAGGTCGCCGGCGCCGTCGAGCTCGCGCAGGGCAAGCTCGGCGCCCGGCCGTTCGCGCTGGTCCGCGGGCGCGCCGACCTCGTCCTGCCCGCCGGCGAGGACGGCCCCGGTGCCGCCTCCCTCATCCGCGCGGAGGGCGCCGACCTGTTCGGGTACGGCGCCCGCGAGGCCGTGCTGCGCGCCGTCGCCGGCTGCGACGAGGACCGGTCCCCCTTCGGCGCCCCGGTGAGCGCCGAGGAGCTCGTCGACGCCCTCGCCCGGGCCGGGATCACCGCCCAGGGCAGCCCCGCGGGCGAGGTCCGCTGCCCCACCGACCGCCGCGTCGCCGTCGACATCGTGGCCTTCGCGCACGGCTGGGTCGTGACCGAGTTCGGCACCGACCTGCGGCYCCAGCCGGTCAGTCCGTAGACTTCCCGCGTTCCGCGCACCCATCCAGACGAGGTACCCCGCACCGTGGCCAAGTCCAGCAAGTCCGAGAAGTCGGACCGTCGCCAAGTCATCGACGAGATCCGGCGCAAGCAGAAGAGCGCCGACAAGCGTCAGGGCAGGGCCATCGTCGGCGTGTGCGTGCTCGTCGCACTCCTGATCATCGGTGCCGCGGCGTACAGCCCGATCAAGACCGCTATCGAGAAGGCCCGCTACTCCGGCAAGGACCTCGCGGACATCGGCGCGGGCGCCGACGTCTGCGGCGAGGTCACCGAGGAGGAGGCCACCGGCAGCGGCGACCACGTCGACAAGAGCCAGCAGGTCACCTACGACCATGCCCCGCCGGCCTTCGGTGCGCACTGGAACGAGGCGGGCCTGGCCCCGGCCCCGATCAACGAGCGGTACTACACCAAGGACAGCCGTCCCGAGCTCGAGTCGCTGGTGCACAACCTCGAGCACGGCTACACCATCCTCTGGTACGACGAGACCATCGCCGACGACTCCAGCCAGGTCGCCGCGATCAAGGCCATGGCCGCCACGCTCGACGCCAACGACACCAACCAGCGCCTGAAGTTCAAGGCCGCCCCGTGGACGTCCGAGGACGCCGAGGAGACCGGCAAGGACTTCCCGAAGGGCCAGCACATCGCCTTCACGCACTGGCGCAACGACGCCGCCGCCAGCAAGCAGTGGGGCGCGTGGCAGTACTGCACCGAGGCCAGCGGCGAGGCGCTGAAGAAGTTCATGACGGACTACCCGTTCACCGACGCCCCGGAGCCCTTCGTCTACTGAGCTGCCCGGCGCGGGCGCGACCTGGGGGACCCGGGTCGCGCCCGCTCTGCTTTTTCGCGGGCACCCGGCTCCCCGTGGTCCTGCCGGGGGTTGAGACGTCACTTGTGGCGGGTTGAGACGTCATTTCTGGCGGGTTGAGACGTCATTTCTGGCGGGTTGAGACGTCATTTCTGGCGGGTCGACGCCCCACCGGCCGCCGTGGGAATCACCTCCTCAGAGGCGATTCCCACGCTTCCTGACCATTGCAACGGCCAGGAAGCACCAGCAACGGTCAGGAAGTCCTCACGCCCGGGAGGCCGACTCGCCGCCCTACCTGGTGGCCGCTTCTCCTACTTGGTGGCCGCTGCAGCAGCCACCAACCTCGGGAATCACCGCCCAGGCGGTGATTCCCGCCCGCCTCACGTCAGGTCGGTGCGCCCCTGGTCCTTGAGCGCGGAGACGATGTTCTTGACCTCCTGCGCGCGGGCGCGGGTGGTGACGAGGAGGGCGTCGGGGGTGTCGACGACGACCACGTCGTCGAGGCCGACGACGGCGACCATGCGGCCGGAGCCGGGGACGACGATGCCGCTGCTGCCGATCACCTGGGCGAGGGCGTCGTCGCCGAGGACGGTGACGTCCTCCTGCTCCCCCAGCAGGCCGGCGAGGGAGTCGAAGTCGCCGACGTCGTCCCAGCCGAAGGCGCCGGGGACGGTGGCCACCTTGCCCGCGGCGGCCGCGGGCTCGGCGATGGCGTGGTCGATGGCGATGCGCGGCAGCTTCTCCCACAGCTCGGGGAGGCGGTCGGGCTCGGCGGCGATCGCGCGCAGGTTCGCGGCGAACTCGGGGTCCTGCTCGGCGAGCAGGTCGAGGAGCACGCTCGGGCGGACGACGAACATGCCGGCATTCCAGCGGTAGCTGCCGGTCGCGAGGTACTCCTCGGCCACCGGCACCGACGGCTTCTCCACGAACTCCACGACCGTGCGCACGCCGGGGTGGCCGTCGAGGGTGTCGCCCTGGTGGATGTACCCGAAGGCGGACGAGGCGAAGGTCGGCTCGATGCCGATGGTGACCAGCCACCCGTCACGGGCGGCGGCGACGGCGTCGGCCACCGCCGAGGCGAAGACAGCGTCGTCGGCGATGACGTGGTCGGCCGCGAACGAGCCCATCACCTCGGCGCCGCGCTGCTCGAGGAAGGCCGCGGCCAGCCCGATGGCCGCCATCGAGTCACGCGCCGACGGCTCGGCGATGACACCGTCCTCGGGCAGCTCGTGCAGCTGGCGTCGTACGGCGTCGCGGTGGGCCGTGCCGGTGACGACGACCAGCCGGTCCCCCACGATCGGTGCGAGCCGGTCACGGGTCTGCTCGAGCAGCGAACGGCCCGACCCGGTGAGGTCGTGGAGGAACTTCGGCGACCCGGAGCGCGACAGCGGCCACAGCCGCGTGCCGGCACCCCCGGCGGGGACGACGGCCCAGAAGCCGGGGATCTCGTCAGCAGGCATGCGCGGCACCCTAGTCGGTGCCGAATACGCTCGTGACGTGACTCCCGAGACCACCTTCGCCGACGTCCTCCAGCGACGCCTGCGCAACGACCCCGGCCAGCCCCTGGTGACCTTCTACGACCACGCCACGGGCGAGCGCGTCGAGCTGTCCGTGACGACGTGGGCGAACTGGGTGGCGAAGGCCGGCTCGC
>NZ_VLJQ01000056.1:43817-67443 GCF_007829375.1 Nocardioides sp. J9
CGGTGGCGAACCCCGTCGCGGAGCCCCTCACCTTCTGCGAACCGCTCACCCAGGGCGGTTCGCTCGTGCTGGTCGCCCGGGCCGAGCAGCAGGCACTCGAGGCGGCCTGCGCCGCCGAGCGCGCCACCGCTCGCTTCCCTGCCCGGGCGACCAGCACGGGCTAGTCACTCCTCACCCCAGGAGGTCGTATGTCGTCGTGCGGCCCATGGCGATCGGGGCGGCGATCCGGTCCGGCGTCCCCCGCAGCAGGTGGAAGCGGCCGTCGCCGTCGCGGGCGACGAGGTCGGTGTGCCAGTCACCGTTGATGCTGGGCTTGGCGACGATCGCGTTGTAGCCGGCCGCGGACTGCGGCAGCTGGAAGGAGCGGGTCCAGCCGCCGGGTCCGTTGCCGACGTACACCCGCAGCTTCGAGCCGTCGCGCACGATGCTGTCCGGAGCGCCGTCCTTGTCCCACCGGCCGACGCCGATGTGCAGGCTGCCCGGGACCGCGGAGTGCGCCGGGTAGCTGTTGCCGAAGCCCTTGAGCGCGCGGCCGGGCAGGATCCGCATCGCACCCTTGCCGGGGACCGCCATCATGTCCGGGTAGCCGTCACCGGTGACGTCGCCGACGGCGGCCATCATGGTCCAGCTCCCGGTGTTCTGACGGATCACCTGAGGCGCCGTCAGCTTGCCGCTGCCGCGGCCCCGGTAGAGCAGGAGCGCGCCGTCGCTCTTGCGCTGGCCGATGACGTCGGACTTGCCGTCGCGGTCCCAGTCGCCGACGGACCACACCTTCGAGAGGCCGGAGAAGCTCCGTCCGGTGTCCACGGCCTTGCCCAGGCGGTACTTGCCCTCCACGTTGGTGATCGGGAGGATCACGCCGCGGCCGTCCTTCTTGCGGCGCGCGACCAGGTCGGGCAGCGCGGAGCCGGCGAAGTTGGACTCGAGCTCGCGGCCCTTCCAGGCCTTCTGGAACCCCTTCGCCCGGTTGCGGATGGCGCCGAGCTTCTCGTAGAGATAGCGGCCCGGGCAGGCGGTCTGCCCGGCGTCGCGGTGGCCGTTGATCGCCTTGAAGGTGCGGCTGCCGACCTTCTGCGAGGTGCTGCCGGCGTCGATGCCGTGCAGCGAGAGCTTCCAGGCGAAGAGCTCGCCGTAGGCGATGATCATGGCCGTGTTCGGCCGGGTGACCTCGAAGTTGCCGATCGCCGACATGGCGAAGGCGTACTGGTTGTAGCCCTGCGTGTGGGCGCCGACCACGGGCCGGTCGACACCGCCGGCGCGGCCCTCCCAGATCCGGCCGAACTTGTCGACGAGGAAGTTGTAGCCGATGTCGCTCCAGCCCCGCGTCTTGACGTGGTAGTTGTAGATGCCGCGGATGATCCCCGGCACCTGGGCCGCGGTGTAGTTGTTCGCGTTCACCGTGTGGTGGACGAAGCCCGCGTGGATCTCGTAGTAGCTCAGCGAGGCCTTGTCCCGGATCCGCTCGTCCGCGCCCCACTGGGCGCGGGAGTAGATCTGCGGCTTCGGGGTGTAGGAGCCGGCCTGCATCGACAGGTCGCCGTCCCCGGTCGGCGCCGGGTCCTCGACCGGCTCGTCGGTGGTCGCGGTGCCGTCGTCCTCGGTGGTGAGGCGCGCGGTGTCGATGGCCGGGCGCTCCTTCTTCGTCGCGCTGGCCTTGCCCGGGTCGATGACGGCGACCTTCATGTCGGCCGGCGCCTCGCCCTCGGTGGTCACCTTCACCTGGACGGCGTCGACCTCGCCGACGAGCAGCACGTCGGTGCCGGGACGGGCCTTGCGGCCCTCCGCGGTGCTCGGGTCCGGGCCGTGCTCGTCGTGGTACTCCGCGACCGTCCAGTCCGACCACGTGCCGCCGGTCTTCGTGCGGACCTCCACCTCGATGTCGTCCTCGGCCACGTCGCTGCCGGGGGCCCAGGTGACCCCGACGGTGCCGTAGCCCTCGACGGGCACGACCTCGCTGCCGACGACCTGCTCGCCCTTCGGCGTGGACCGCGCCGTCCGCGCCGCCTTGCCGGCCGCCTTCCCCTGCGCGGTGGTCAGCGCGAACTCCTCGACCTCGGCCTCGACCGGCTCGGTCGGGACCTCCACCTCCGCCGCGCGCAGCGCGACGTCGGCGGGGACGACACTCCCCTGCCCCGGCTCCGCCGGTCGCACGTCCATCGTCAGCGTGCGGGCCGCCGGGGTCAGCACGGCGACGACGAGGGCGAGCGCCAGGAGGCGCTGGCTGAGGGTCACGAACCGCAGCCGGCCGCCCTGCTCAGGCGCCTGCGGGGTGTTGCTCGACATGGTTCTGCTCCAGACATGTGTGCGGGGAAGGAGTCACACGAGTAGCAACTTTCACATGAGTCACAGGAGTCTGGAAAGGTCCCGTGAGTAACTACATCGTTGTAATTTCCACCCGACACGCCGAAGGGTGCCGACTTTCTCACATCGGCCGGGACTTCGGCCCGGCTGAGGGTTCCGGCCGTACGACGTGAGGCCCTCGCTGCTGCCGAGGCCTCGCCCGCGGGTGCCCTCGGCCCGCGCCGCCGCACGCGGCCGCCACGGGCACAGCACGGTGCGTGGGCCCGGAGGTTTTCGAGGCTCGGCGCCGGGGCGCCTCGCACCTCAACCACCGGGAGTCCGCTCAGCGAGCGCCTCTGCGGAAGGCGTCTAGGCGACACGCTCGCGCCCTCCGACCCCCGCCGTGCGGCAGGCGGCGGCCACGGGCACAGCACCGTGCGAAGGCCCGGAGCAGCGAGCGCCCGTGCGCAGCCCTCGACAGGCGACACGCTCGCGCCATAGGACCCGTCTTGCCGCCAGCGGCCCCCACGGGGCACAGCACCGTGCGAGGGCCCGGAGGTTTCGAGGCTCGGCGCCGGGGCGCCYCGCACCTCAACCACCGGGAGCCCGGCGCAGCGAGCGCCCGTGCGGCGAGCACCACAGGCGACACGCTCGCGCAAACTCAGATGTCGTTGCCGATCTCGGCGTCGGAGAGGTCGTTCTGGGCGTCGTCGGGAGCGTCGTACTTCAGGTAGTGGATGGCGTCCTTGGGGGCGCCGTCGAAGCCGAGGCGGCCCTTCTCCAGCACCAGGACGCGGCTGCACATGCGCTCGACGGAGGCCGGCGAGTGGCTGACGTAGACGAGGGTGCGGCCGGAGTCGCGGATCTCCATCATCCGCTTCATGCACTTGGCACGGAACGGCTTGTCCCCGACGGCGAGGACCTCGTCGGCGAGGAAGATGTCGGAGTCGACGTGGATGGCGACCGCGAAGCCCAGGCGGGCCTTCTGGCCGGACGAGTAGTGGCCGACGGGGGCCTCGAGGGTGCGGCCGAGGTCGGCGAACTCGACGATGTCGTCGTACTTCCGCTTCAGCTCGCGCTCGCTCATGCCGAGGATGGCGGCGTTGAGGACGAGGTTCTCCGTGCCGCTGAGCTGGGGGTGGAAGCCGGCGCCGGTGGCGATGAGGCCCGCGATGCGGCCGCGGGTCAGCAGGGTGCCCTTGTCGGGGCGCATGACGCCGTTGATCATCTTGAGCAGGGTGCTCTTGCCGGAGCCGTTGAGACCCATGAGGCCGATCGACTCGCCCTCCTCGATCGTGAACGAGACGTCCTCGATCGCGTTGAACTTGTCGCTCGTCTTGTGACCGCGCACCTTGGCCACCGTGACCTCCTTGAAGGTCCGGTGGTAGCGCAGCGTGAACTCCTTGGTGATGTTCTCCGCGACGATCGAGGTAACCATCAGAGGCGCTCCGGGATCTTGTTCTCCAGCCGGCTGAAGACCCACTGCGAGATGCCGAGGAGCAGCACGCAGGCCAGCAGCGCCAGGCCGCCGTGGAGGAGCAGGTTGTCCGGCATGACCACGTGGCCCTTGGCCTCGAGGCGGGTGAGGTCGCCGTCGGTGAGGGTGGGGTACCAGAAGGCACGCTGGAAGAGGATGACCGCGTCGGCGAGCGGGTTGAGCAGGTAGTAGTCGGCGAACCGGCCGAACCGCTCCTCCACGATCGCGTAGGGGTACATCATCGGGACGCCGAAGCGCACGAAGTTCGTCAGGACGTTGACGATGTTGCCGAAGTCGCGGAAGAAGACGTTGGCGGCGCTGAACATGAGCGCGCCGGAGAGCCCGACCGCGGCGATGATCAGCAGCGACAGCACCAGGCAGGCCAGGCCCAGCGGGTCGGGCGACCAGCCGCTGGCCAGGCAGGCGACGACGAGGACGACGACCTGCGGGCCCACGTGGTAGAGCGAGACCAGCATCGTGGCGACGGGGAACATCTCGCGGGGCACGGCCATCTTCACCACCAGCGCCTTGTTGCGCATGATGGACCGGGTCCCGGCGGCGAAGGTCTCGTTGAAGAAGTGGACGAGGATCAGCGCCGCGAACAGGTGGATCGGGAAGTTCGGGACGTCCTTGTGGAGCTGGAACAGGAACCCGATGACGAACCAGTAGATGAAGAACTGGGTCAGCGGGTTGATGTAGGACCACAGCAGGCCGAGGAACGAGCCCTGGTAGCGGGCGCTGATCTCGCGCTTGACCAGCAGCTTGAGGACGTACCGCTGCCGGAAGACGGCGAACAGCCCGCTCGGCGGCGACGGCGAGCGGAGCGGGACGTCCTCACGGGCGGTGGTGGTCGCGACCTCAGCCATCGGCCTTGCCCTCGGTCCAGGGCGCGAAGGTCTTCTCCCACGCCTCCGGCGAGGTGATCTCGTCCAGCGCGTCGCGGTACTGCTGCGCGAGCTGCGGCCACTCGCGGGCGAAGCGCACGTGCAGGTCGACGGACCGCTTGAGCAGGTCGCGGTACTTCTCGGGGTCGCGGCGGTAGAGCGCGGCGGAGGTGCCGTCGTTCATCGACACGATCGCGGAGTCGAAGCCGGCGAGCCGGTACCACTTGGCGTCGATCGCGGGGATCACGGCCTCGGGGTTGGTCCGCGACAGCGGGCGCGGCCGCCTGAGCTGGCGCAGCGGAGCGAGGCCGGCGCTGATGAGCTGCGACTTGCGGCTGGGGACCTGGGTGAGGTCCTTCTTCAGCGGCTTCTCCATCCGCGGCGGCGGCAGCGCGTCCACGTCGGTGACCAGCTGGGCGTCCGAGAACTCCTTGCGGGTGGCGTTCACCTCGGCGAGCCGGGTCGGCAGCATCTCGTGGAGCGCCTGCGGGCCGCGCAGCACGTCCTCCATCGCCTGCAGGCGCAGCTCCGCGGTGGAGTACTGCATCGCGACGAGGTGGGCGACCTGGTTGTTGAACAGCTCGCGCAGCACGCGGCCACCGCGCGGGAAGGTCGAGTGCAGCAGCGCCGCGACGAGCCGGTTGCGCAGGTGGAAGTAGGACTGCCAGTCGAGCGCGTCGTTCTTGTCGGTCCACGGCACGTGCCACACGGCAGCCCCGGGGAAGGTGACCGTCGGGAAGCCGTGGGCGCGGGCGCGCAGGCCGTACTCGGCGTCGTCCCACTTGATGAACAGCGGCAGGGACAGGCCGATCCGGTCGATGACCTCGCGCGGGATCAGGCAGGAGAACCAGCCGTTGAAGTCGACGTCCACGCGCTTGTGCAGCCAGCGGGCGGAGCGGATGTTGCGGCGGGAGAAGTCCCACTGCTGGTAGCCGTCCTCCGGCGTCTTCCACCAGAAGCGCCACGGGTGGACGACCTCGCCGAAGCTGTGCAGCCGCGAGCGGGCGTAGAGGTTGAACATGTGGCCGCCGACGATCGTGGGCCGCCGGGCGAGGTCGCCGAAGGTGACCTGGCGGATGATGCCCTCGGGCTCGCAAACGACGTCGTCGTCCATGAGCAGCGTGTACGTCGCGGTGCCCTTGCGCAGCGACTCGAGCTGGCCACGGGCGTAGCCCCCGGAGCCGCCGAGGTTGCCCTGCTTGACGATGCGGAGCTTGTCACCGAGCGCCTCCACCGCCTGCGGGAACGCCTCGGCGTCCTCCACCAGCTGCGTGCCCTGCTCCATCACGAAGACGGTGTCGAGGTACGGCGTGAGGTCCTCGTCGCCGAGCTGGACGAGCAGCTCGGAGCAGAACTCCGGGCGGTTCATCGTGGTGATGGCGAGGTCGACGGTGCCGTGCTGGGCACGGTCGGCCGGGACCTCCGCGGTCCACTCGGCCGAGACGACGACCGGCTGGTCGCCGGCCTGGACGTCGTACCAGTACCAGCCGCCGTCGATGAACGGCTTGAGGGTGAGGTCGAACTCGAAGGTCTCCGGACCCTCGCTGGTGGACTCGACGGCCTCGACGCGCTGGCTGTTGCCGTTGGCGAGGGACTTGTTGACCACGACGGTCGCGCCGGCGCCCTCGACGGTCACGGCGAGGCGGACCTGGTCGACGACCGTCCAGCGGCGCCAGTAGCTGGCCGGGAAGGCGTTGAAGTAGGAGCCGAGGCTGATCGTCTGGTCGGCGTCGACGCGCAGGCGGGTGCGGTCGAGGACCTGGTCGACGCGCAGCCGGTCGCTGGCGCCGTTGGCCTGACGGATCTTGGTGTTGTKGAGCYCRCGGGCGGCGCGGCTGCCGCCGACGACGTACTTGTCCTCGTCGAGGTCCTGGTCGGCCAGGTCGACGTAGAGCGCGAACACGTCGGGGTCGCGGTCGATCGGCAGGATCTGGCGCTGGAGCAGGCGGCGCACGGTGCCGCCCGTGGTCGGGGCCTGGCTCATGCGTCCACCCCGCCGCTCTTGAGCTCCGCGCCGTCGGCGAAGTGCGGCTTGAGCTTGTTGTCGTACATGGACAGCGCGGAGGCGATCGCCATGTGCATGTCGAGGTACTTGTAGGTGCCGAGGCGSCCGCCGAAGAGCACCATCGGCTCGCGCTCGGCCAGGTCGCGGTACTTCAGCAGCTTCTCGCGGTCCTCGGCGGTGTTGACCGGGTAGTACGGCTCGTCGGTCTCCTCGGCGAAGCGGCTGTACTCGCGGACGATGACCGTCCTGCCCTCGGGGTAGGACCGCTCCGGGTGGAAGTGCTTGAACTCGTGGATCCGGGTGAACGGCACGTCCGGGTCGGGGTAGTTCATCACCGAGCAGCCCTGGAAGTCGTCGACCTCGAGGACCTCGGGCTCGAGGTCGACCGTGCGCCACGACAGGCGGCCCTCGCAGTTGCCGAAGTACTCGTCGACCGGCCCGGTGTAGACGATCGGGACCTTGCCCTTGTAGCGCTCGGCGATGCCGTCGGCGAGGAAGTCGGTCTCGAGGACCACCTCGATGTTCGGGTGGTCGGCCATCCTCGCCAGCCACGCGGCGTACCCGTCGACGGGCAGGCCCTCGTACTTGTCGTTGAAGTAGCGGTTGTCGTAGGTGTAGCGCACCGGGAGCCGCGAGATGATGTCGGCCGACAGCTTCTCCGGCTCGGTCTGCCACTGCTTGGCGGTGTAGTGCGCGATGAACGCCTCGTAGAGCGGGCGGCCGATGAGCGAGATGCCCTTCTCGACGAAGTTCTCCGGCTCCTTGTCGCCCAGCTCGCTGGCCTGCTCCTTGATCAGCGCACGCGCCTCGGCGGGGCTGTAGGCGGCGTCGAAGAACTGGTTGATCGTGCCGAGGTTGATCGGCAGCGGGTAGACCTGCCCGTCGTGGGTGCTGTAGACGCGGTGCTGGTAGCCGGTGAAGGCGGTGAACCGGTTGACGTACTCCCAGACCCGCTCGTTGCTCGTGTGGAACAGGTGGGCGCCGTACTTGTGCACCTCGATCCCGGTCTCGGGCTCCGGCTCGCTGTAGGCGTTGCCGCCCAGGTGGGAGCGCCGCTCGATGACGAGCACCTTCAGCCCGAGGTCGGCGGCACAGCGCTCGGCGATGGTCAGGCCGAAGAAGCCGGAGCCGACGACGACGAGGTCGGGGTTCGACGCAGGGAGGGTCACGGAGGGTGAGTTTACGGACGTGAGCGCTGCCGGACACATCTGGCGCGCGTGCACGCGCGGAGGAACGTGACCAATATCCTGTTCTGGTGAAAGACCACCAGACCACGCGACGGACGGCTCCCACGTTCGCACTGGCGTGGGCGGCGGGCCTGGGCCTGGCGGTGCTGACCGTCGTGTTCTCGCTGGTCGAGGACATCCCGATCCGGGACCCCGACAACGTCCTGCCCGGGTACATCCGCTTCCCGGCCATCGTCCTGGGCGCCATCGCGCTGGACGTCGTGCCGCGCACGCTGCTGGCCGCAGGCCGCCCCGGCGGCGGCTGGCTGCGCCGCCTGGGGAGCACCGGCCGGACCGTGGTGCGGGAGCGCTGGCCGCTGGCGCACTGGAAGTTCGCGCTCAACGGCGTGATCGCCTGGTACCTCTGCTACGCCGCCTTCCGCAACGTCAAGAGCATGGCGCCGTTCGTCCACGAGAAGATCTACGACGCCCCGCTGTCCGACATCGACCGGTTCCTCTTCGCCGGCCACGACCCGGCAGCGACCCTGCACGCGTGGTTCGGCACCGGGATCGCCGCGCACGTCCTGTCCGCGGTCTACATCATCTGGATCGCGCTGGTGCCGGTGTCGATCGCGATCGCACTGGTCTGGACCAGGCACACGCGGGCCGGCGAGTGGTTCGTCACCGCGGTGGCCGTCGACTGGGCCCTGGGCGCGGTGCTCTACGTCCTGCTGCCGACCGTCGGCCCGATCTACTCCGACCCGCGCACCTTCGCCTCGCTGCCGAGCACCCACGTCAGCCAGCTCCAGGAGAGCCTGTGGACCGACCGCGTGGCGGTGATGGCCGACCCGGTCGCCGCCGGCACCCTGCAGACGGTCGCCGCGTTCGCGTCCCTGCACGTCGGGATCATGGTGACCATCTGCCTGGTGGTCGAGCTGGTCCGCCTGCCGCGCTGGGTGCGGGTCTCGTCGTGGGTGTTCCTCGCCCTGACCTGCGTCTCGACGGTCTACTTCGGCTGGCACTTCGTGGTCGACGTCCTCGGCGGCTTCGCGCTCGGTGCGGCCGCGGTGTGGATCGCCGGCATGGCGACCGGCAACCGGATCGGCTGGCGGGCGCGGCTGGTGCCCGAGCGGGTCGAGGAGCCGGCGGGTGAGCCGGTCAGCGTGACGGCGGAGTCCGCATCCCCCGGGCATCCCGGAGCGCTCGCGTCACGTTCCGCGCCTCTGCCCGACCACCCCGCAGGGGACTGAGCGCGACGACGACGAGCGCGACCAGCCACGGCTTGAGGCGCACCAGCACGTTCTCGCCGTACCGGAAGTGCACCGCGAACAGGTTGCGGTACATGTAGTAGCCCTTCCACCCGGCCAGGTCGTGCTGCTGGTCGAAGGAGAGCTGGCGGACGAGGACCGCGTCGCGGACGGCGCGGATCGGGAAGCCGGCGCGGCGGGCGCGGATGGCGAAGTCCACGTCGTCGTAGAAGATGAAGTACGACGGGTCGGGCAACCCGATCCGGTCGACCACCTCGCGGCGGACCAGGAAGCCCTCGAAGGCCACGTTCTCGACCTCGACCGTCGGCGGCATCTCGGCGCGAGTCGCCCAGGTCGAGTCGACGCTGGCCGTCTTCGGACGGATCGCGAGCGGGTTGCGCAGGTCGAAGCGCACCGCGGCCTTCTCCACCAGCGCGCCGCTGAGGTCCTCGCGGACTGCGACCAGGCAGGAACCGTCGGCCTCGAGCAGCCGGGTGAGGCAGTCGGGGGCCGGGACGACGTCGTCGTCCATCAGCCACATGACGTCGTAGCCCTTCTCGTGCGCCGTCCGGAGCCCGAGGTGGAAGCCGCCCGCGCCGCCGAGGTTCTCGGTGGTGTGGATCGCGACCAGGCCCGGCAGGGTGCTGCGGTCGAGGACCTCACGGGTGTGGTCGGTGCTGGCGTTGTTGACGACGAACACCGCGTCGGGGGCGCGCTCCAGCGCGGCCAGGCCGGCGAGCATGCGCTCGAGCAGGTCGGCCCGGTTGAAGGTCACGACGACGACCGCGACCTGCTCCTGCGCCCGGGTCATCGCAGGTACCTCCGGTGGCCGGTGAAGTCACCACGCAGGCCGGCGAGCGCGGCGCGGGCGCTCAGCGGGATCCGCGCCGGCTGCGGCCTGGTGAACAGGTAGAACCACACCGTCTTCAGCCAGAACAGCAGCACGTGCACCCAGCCGCGGTAGGCGCGCAGGTTGAGCGTGTTGTTGCGGGCCATGCAGTAGTGCTTGAGGTCGCTGGGCGTGTGGTTGTACGTCGTGCGCCCGAGCATCATCGGCGTGCCGAGGTCGTCGGTGGCCGGGTGCAGGAAGTGGGCGTCGACGACCGTGGCGATGCGGGCACCGGCCCGCTCGGCGCGCCACAGGTACTCCACGTCGTCGCCCCAGATGAAGAACTCCTCGCGGGGCAGCCCGATCCGCTCGACGAGCTCGCGGGTGACCAGCACGCCGTTGAACGGGATCACCACGCCCTCGATGAGGCCGTCGCGCGCGGCAGCCTCGACGGACGCCATCTCGTGCACGACGCGGGTGCTGCCGGGCAGCCGGATCGGGAAGCACAACCGGCCCGGGTCCTGCTCCGACAGCACGGCGGGACCGCAGAACTCGAGGCCGTCGCGCTCGACGCGGTCGAGCAGCAGCTCGAGGCAGTCGGGCTCGGGCAGCCCGTCGTCGTCCATCAACCAGACCAGGTCGGCGCCCTCGCGCACGGCCCAGCCGAGGCCGTGGTGGAAGCCACCCGCGCCGCCGGTGTTCGTCGGCAGCGTCTCGTGGCGCACCAGGTCCTCGCCGAGCCCGGCGAGCCACTCCCCCGTGCCGTCGGTGGAGGCGTTGTCGACGACGAGGATTTGCTCGAGGCCGGGCGTCGCCAGCAGCCTCGGGACCAGCCGCTGCAGCATCGCCAACCTGTTGAAGGTCACCACGACTGCCTGCACGCGCACGGCGGTCACCCTACTGGCCGGGCGGGTCGGAGCCGGATTCGTGACCGGGCCCGCCGGACCGGCCGGGGTCGATCGGGGCCGGTCGAGCGGGTCGGGCCGGTCAGGACTCGCCGGTGAGCAGGGCGTCGGGGTCCAGCCGCGGCGGGATGCTGGCCAGGGCCAGCTGGACGAGGGCGGTGCGCGCCTTGACCTCGGCCGCGCGGCGGACCCGGCCCCGACCCTCCCCCAGCAGGCCGGAGACGACCTCGGAGACCACCTTGTCGTCGTACGTCGGGCGGGTGCCGGGTGCGACGTCGACGTCGGGCAGCGCGACCAGCACGGGCAGCACCTGGTCACCGAGCGCGTCGAGCATCCGGAACCGCTGGTAGCGGTCCATCTCGGCCCAGGCGGTCTCGGGGTCGACGCCCTTGCGGCGCAGCTTCCGGTCGGACGCCAGCAGCTGCTTCGCCACCCCGTTGAGGGCTGCGGTCAGCTCGTGCTCGGTGAAGCGCATGGGCCCAGTGTCCCGGATGCCTCCCGCCTCCCGGGCATCCACTAGCGTGGCCGCGTGGACACCGCCGCCGTGCTGACCCTGCTCCAGGACGTCGCCGCGGAGGTGATCAACCCCCGCTTCCGCGCGCTCGGCGAGGAGCAGGTGAGCGAGAAGAACCCCGGCGACCTGGTCACCGTCGCCGACCACGAGTCCGAGGCGCTGATCACCGCGGCCCTGCGTGCGGCCTACCCCGACGCGCTCGTGCTCGGCGAGGAGGCGATGTCGGCCGACGCGCGGCTGATCGACGCCTTCGCCGACGCCCCGCACGCGTTCACCGTCGACCCGGTCGACGGCACCAAGAACTTCGTCAACGGCTCCCCCGACCACGCCGTGATGGTCTCCGAGGTGGTCTCCGGCGAGATCACCCGCGGCTGGATCTGGCAGCCCCAGCACGAGCGTTCGTACGTCGCCGAGCGCGGCGCCGGCGCGTGGCTGAACGGCGAGCGGCTGACCGTGTCCGGCACCGGCACCGCGCCGTACCGCACCGCGCGGCGGCAGTGGGTCGGCAAGGAGCTCGGGGCCCTCGGCACGCTCGAGCTGACCTGGGCCTGCTGCGGCGTCGACTACCCGCACCTGATCGCCGGTGACGCGGCCGCGCTGCTCTACAGCCGCAGCATGCCGTGGGACCACCTGCCCGGCGCGCTCATCCTCACCGAGGCCGGCGGCACCATCGGCGGGCACGACGGCGCTCCGCTGGTCCCCCGGCTGCTCGAGGGCGGGATCGTGGCCGCGCCGGACCGGGAGACGTACGACGCGGTGGTGGCGGCGCTGCCGGTGTGAGGCGGTGCGGGAATCACCTCCCCAGTGGTGATTCCGTCGCTTCCTGACCGTTGCAACGGTCAGGAAGCAGCAGGAACGGCCAGGAAGTCCGGTACGACGGACCTCAGCAGGCCGCCGCGACGTCGTCGGTCTCGTTGGCGACGTAGCCGTCGTCGCGCGAGCCGAGCGAGCCGCCGGTGACCTTCGCGGGGCGCTTCTTGCCCCGGCCGTTCTCCGCGCCGTGGCCCTCGGAGCGGGCAATGGCCTTCTCGACCATCGTGTGCACCTTGTCGAGGTCGGGGTGCGCGGTGTCGATCTGCGGCGGGACGAGCGAGACGGTCGCGACCTTGTGCTCCCGGGCGCGCAGCGCGAGCTTGGCGAAGTCGTCGAGCGCGCCGCCGGGGATGTCGGTGCGGATCATCGCCGCGGACGCCTGGGCGATCTCCTGGAAGTTGGTGAGCGCCTGCGTCGGGCTGACCTGGGTCAGCAGCGCGGTCATCACGCACTTCTGGCGGGCCATGCGCGAGTAGTCGTCGCTGCCCTCGCGGGACCGGGCGAACCACAGCGCCTCGTAGCCGGTGAGCTTGCGGCGCCCGGGCTCGATGTAGCCGGTGACGTCGGAGCCGAGGCCGCCGACGGGGATCCGGTCGCGCACGTTGAGGGTGACGCCACCGAAGGCGTTGACCAGGCGGCGGAAGCCCTTCATGTTGACCATGACCCAGTAGTTCAGGTCGAGGCCGGTGATGCCCTCGACGGCCATCACGGTCGCGTCGATGCCGGGCGTGTCGGAGTCGAACAGGTCGGTGTGGTCCTCGGCCCAGGTGCTGACGCCGTTGAGGTAGCACTCGTCGCAGTCGAAGCCGTCGGGGAACTGCTCGTCCATGACCGAGCCCTCGCGGAACCGGAAGTTCTGCATGTTGCGCGGCAGGCCGATCATCACCGTCTTGCCGGTGGTGGCGTCGATGGAGGCGACGGTCAGCGAGTCCGGGCGCTGGCCCCACCGGTCGGCGCCGGAGTCACCACCGAGGAGGAGCACGTTGAACCGACCGTCGTGGGCCTTCCCGAGCTCGCCGTCGACGAACTGCAGCAGCAGGTCGCGCTGCGCCGCGGCGAGGTGGGCGCCGAAGAGCATGGTGCCGGCGATGGAGAAGCAGAGGATGCCGTTGACCCCGACGATCGCGCGGCGGTGCTGCAGCCGCAGGCTGAGCGGCTGGCCGATGCGCCACGCGTCGACGAACAGTGCGGCCCAGGCGATCGCGCCGGCGATCAGGTAGAGCCGCACCACGAGCATGAAGGTCGGGCTCAGCGTCAGCGTCAGCGCGTAGGTGCTGTCGATGGCGAGCCGGACGGCGAGGTAGCCGACCACGGCGAGGGTCGCGAGCCAGACGCGTACGGCGACGACGCCGACCTTGCGGTTGCCGGCGATGAGCTGTGCTGAGCCGGGGACGACGAGGGTGAACGCCATGAGCGTCAGCGCCCGGCGGAAGCGCACCCGCGCGGCCCGCTCGGCGACGAGCATGCGATCCCCTGCCACGGGCCAAGTATCACCAGTCACATGCGTCCCACGGGTGGCGACGCGCCGGGGGCGCGCGGTGACGACGACCTCAGGGCGTCGCCGACGGCGGCGGGCGCGTCAGGCGGCCGGGGACGCGGCGCCCAGCCGGGCGATCTCCTCGGCGGAGGCGTTCGCGCCGGTGCACACGACCGCGACCGGCCCGGACCGCCCCGACCGCCCCGGTCGCCCGGGGGAGAGCAGACCGGCCAGGGCGGCGGCTCCGGCACCCTCCGCGAGGGTGTGCGCCCGCGTCGCGAGGAGGCGGGGCGCCTCGTCGATGACATCGTCGTCGACGAGGACGAAGTCGTCCAGCGATCCGCGCAGGATCCCCTGCGGCAGCGGGTACCCCGTGGTGGTCGCCAGTCCCGAGGCGCGGGTCGTCGCCGGCGCGGTCTCGATGGTGCCGCTGCGCCAGGAGCGCCAGCCCGCCGGCGCCGCGGCCGACTGCACGCCCACGACGCGGGTCCCGGGCGCGAGCGCGTCGCGGACCAGGCAGGCGCCGGCCGCGCCGGTGCCGCTGCCGATCGGCACCAGCACCGCGGCCAGCGGCACCGGGAGGTCGGCGGCCTGCCGGAAGAGCTCGAGGTACGCCGTCGCGTGGCCCAGCACGATGCGCGGGTCCGTGGGGCACACGAAGGTGGCCCCGGACCGCGCCGCGAGCTCGCGGGCCGCCGCACCGGCCTCGCCCAGGGTCTCGCCCCGGACCACGACCTCGGCGCCGAGCGCCGCGACCGCGTCCTGCTTGACCGCCGGGGCGGTGGACGGCATCACGATCGTGGCGCGTACGCCGGCCAGCCGGGCGCCGTACGCCACCGACTGCGCGTGGTTGCCGGTCGAGCAGGTGACCAGGCCGTGCTGCTGCTCGGCGTCGGTGAGGGTCGAGGCGAGGTGCACGCCGCCTCGGACCTTGAAGGAGCCCGTCGGCAGCACGTGCTCGTGCTTGACCAGGACCTCGGCGCCGACGGCGGCGTCGAGGAGCGGGTGCGACTGCAGCGGGGTGGCCGGGAGCTCGCGGGCGACCACCTCGGCGGCGCGCAGGACGTCGTCGTAGGACAGGTCGGGGAGGTCGGGGAGGTCGGCGGCCATGCGCCCATGCTCCCGGTCGGAGCACCTATCGGTCCAATAGTCTTCATCGCTCGAAATCATCGATGCCGTCGATCTATGCTCGACGCCATGATCGACCTCCGCCGGCTCGAGGCCCTGGTGGCCGTCCACCGCACCGGGTCCGTCTCCGCGGCTGCTGCCGAGCTCCACTACGGCCAGCCGACCATCTCGCACCACCTGCGCCGGCTGGAGGCGGAGACCGGCGCCGTGCTGCTGCAACGGGTCGGCCGCGGCGTGCGGCTCACGCCCGAGGGCGTGCTGCTCGCCCGGCGCGGCGAGGAGGTGCTCGGCCTGCTCGCGCGCGCCGAGGCGGAGCTGGCCGCGGCCACCAGCCTGCAGGCCGGCCGGGTCCGCCTCGCGGCCTTCCCGTCCGGCTCGGCGACGCTGGTGCCGGATGCGCTGGCGCTGCTCGCCGACCGCCACCCCGGGATCGAGCTGGAGCTGACGGAGGCCGAGCCGCCCGAGGCCTACGAGCTGCTGCGCGCCGGGTCGGTCGACCTCGCCCTCACCTTCGCCTACCCCGACCAGCCCGAGCCGGAGCAGGTCACCTCGGTGCCGGTGCTCGACGACCCGCTCCACCTGGTGACGCCGGCCGCCGCGGGCCCCGGGCCGGGCGCGGTCGACCTCGCCCGGTGGGCGGACCAGCCCTGGGTGACCGGCTGCGAGCGCTGCCGGCGCGAGCTGCTGGCCTTGTGCGCCGACGCCGGGTTCACGCCCGCGATCGCGTTCGCCAGCGACGACTACGTGGCGGTGCAGTCGCTGGTCGCCGCCGGGCTGGGCGTCACCGTGCTGCCCGGGCTCGCGCTGCGGGCGCACCAGCACCGCGGCGTCGCCACCCGCGAGCTCGCGGCGCGGCGGCACGTCCAGCTGTCGACGTACGGCGCTCCCCCGCGCCCTGCCGCGGTCGACGCCGTCGCGGCGGCGCTCACCGAGGTCGCGGCCGGCGCCTGAAGCGTCAGGACCGGCGAGCGGCCTCGATCTCCTGCCGCTGCGCCAGCCGGTGCGCGCGACGGATCTCGGCCTCGCGCATCCGGCGGTGGTCGTCCTCGGTCTCCGGCTCGAGCGCCGGCACCCGGCGGGCCCCACCCGCACTGTCGATCGCCACGAACACGAAGTAGGCCGACCCGATGTGGCGCAGCTCGGTGGTCGCGTCCCAGGGCTGGGTCTCGATGCGGACCCCGATCTCCATCGAGGAGGTCCCGACCCAGTTGATCTGGCCGAAGGTGCGCACGATGTCGCCGACCCGGACCGGCTCGAGGAAGGCCATCTCGTCGAGGGCGGCGGTGACCGCCGGTCCCCCGCTGTGCCGCTGCGCGACGACGCCCGCAGTGGAGTCGGCGAGCTTGATGATCTCGCCGCCGTGGATGTTGCCGAGCAGGTTGGCCTGGGCCCGCGACGTCACGCTCGCCAGCTCGATCCGGGAGTACGACGGTGTGCGTGCCGCCACGATCTCGTCCACCCCCAAACGGTAGCGTCACGGGCATGGCAGGACGCGGCGACGACGACGGCGACTTCGACTGGATGTACGGCTCGGGTCCCGACCGGGGCGGGGACGACCCCGAGCCGACCCGCCGCCTGCCCGTCCAGCCGCGCGGCGGCGTGTCGCCTCCGCGGAAGCCGGACCGCCTCCCACCGGCCCAGCAGTACGGCGCCACCCCCGAGCCCGACGGCCCGCCGCCCCCGCCGCCGTGGGCGCCGCGGCGCAGCCGCTGGAAGCGTCCCGGCACGTGGGTGCGCCTCGTCCTCCTGCTGCTCGTGGTGTGGCTGGTCTTCCTCGTCGCGGTCCCGGTCTTCACGTGGACCAAGGTCGACAAGGTCGACTTCGAGCCGAAGGGCGAGCGGCCCGGCGACCAGCCCGGCACGACGTACCTGCTCGTCGGCAACGACTCGCGCAAGGGCCTGTCGAAGGAGGAGCGCCGCAGGCTCAACACCGGTGACTTCGAGAGCGAGCTCACCGACACGATCATGCTGCTGCACACCGGCGACGGCCCCACCACGCTGGTGTCGATCCCCCGCGACTCGCCGCTCGAGATCCCCGGCCACGGCCGGTCGAAGGTGAACTCGGCGTACGCCAAGGGCGGCACGCCGCTGCTCGTGCAGACGCTCGAGCAGGCCACGGGCCTGCGCATCGATGGGTACGTCGAGATCGGGCTCGGTGGCCTGGTCGGCGTCGTCGACGCCGTCGGTGGCATCGAGATCTGCCCCAAGCAGCGGATCCGCGACCGGCCCGCCGGCCTCTTCGTCAAGAAGGGCTGCCAGGAGGTCGACGGCGCGACCGCCCTCGCCTACTCCCGGGCCCGCAAGTACAGCCCGATCTCCGACCTGGCTCGCGTGCAGCAGCAGCGCGAGGTGGTCGCGGCGGTCGGCGACAAGGTGCTCTCGCCGTGGTCGGTCATCAACCCGGTCCGCTACTGGCAGCTCAACAGCGCCGTGCCCGACTTCTTCCGCTTCGGCGAGGGCATGGGCCCCTGGGACGCCGGGCAGTGGGCGCTGGCGATGACCGACAAGGGCAAGTCCTGCACCGTCCCGCTCGCGGGCGGCGACGCGACGTGGGACGACGAGCGCGCCCAGCAGCTCTTCGACATCATCGCCGAGGACCGCACCGACGACATCACCCGCAAGCTGTGCACCCCCACCGGCCTCCCGCCGCAGTAGCCACCGAGGAACCGACGTGTACGAGACCCTGACCTGGGAGGTCGACGCCGACGGCGTGGCCACCCTGGCCCTCCACCGCCCGGACGCGCTCAACGCCTTCGACCTGACGATGGCGCGCGAGCTCGAGCAGGTCTTCCTCACCGACGCCCGCGACGACGCGGTCCGCGCGGTCGTGGTCACCGGTGCGGGGCGGGCGTTCTGCGCGGGGATGGACCTCAGCGCGGACGGCAACGTGTTCGGGCTCGACGAGTCGCTGCGACCCACGCCGGAGCAGTTCCGTGCGTCGTACGACGAGGAGCCGTTCGACACGGGTGTGCGCGACACCGGCGGCAAGGTCACGCTCGCCATCCACGCCCTGCCGAAGCCGGTCATCGCCGCGATCAACGGTCCGGCTGTCGGCATCGGCGCGACGATGACGCTGGCGATGGACATCCGGATGGCGTCGGAGAAGGCCCGCATCGGCTTCGTGTTCGGGCGGCTGGGCATCGTGCCCGAGGCCTGCTCGAGCTGGTTCCTGCCGCGCATCGTCGGGATCCAGCAGGCCCTGGAGTGGGTCTACTCCGCCGAGATCCTCTCCGCGGAGCAGGCGCTGGCGGGCCGGCTGGTGCGCAGCGTGCACGCGCCCGAGGACCTGCTGCCGGCGGCGCAGGAGCTGGCCCGGTCGTTCGTGAAGGACCGGTCGCCGGTCGCGCTGGGCCTGGCCAAGCAGATGCTCTACCGCAACAGCGCGGCGGCGGAGCCGCTGGAGGCCCACCTCACCGACTCGCTGGCGATGTACTGGACCTCGATCGGCGACGGCAAGGAGGGCGTGGCGGCCTTCCGGGAGAAGCGGACGCCGCAATTCACCTCGAGGGCGTCCGAGCTGCCCCGGCTGACCTGACCGGCCTGCCGGGGCGGGGGGCGGTGGGCCGACGGCTCACATCGCCATGAAGAGGATCTCCTCGCGGGAGTACTCGCGGCCGGGGTGCTCGGCGGCCAGGTGCGCCTGGACCTTCTCGACGAGCTCGTCGTCGGTCTCGCCGCGCAGGGTGGTGTCGCAGGGGCAACGCAGAGAGGGCATCGGAACCTCCGGAGGGTCGGTCGGGTGACGACCACTCCACTGTAGGCGGGAGCAGCGTCGGGAGCAGGCGGAAACGACTCCGGCCGCCCGAGGGCGGCCGGAGCGTCGTACGTGGTGCAGCGTCAGGCGGTGGCGCCCTGCTGGCGACGTCGGCCGTAGCCGACCCCGGCGGCACCGGCGCCGACGAGCGCGGTGCCCAGCAGCAGCCACATCAGGTTCGGGCCACCCGTGCCGGGCAGGCCGCCGTCGTCGCCGTCGTCGGGAGCACCCGCTCCGAGGCGGAACGCGGTGCTCGCGTCGGAGGGGAGGAACAGGCCCGCGTCGTCGGGCGTGAACGCGGCGGTCGCGATGTAACGGCCCTGCGGGAGCGCAGGACCGGTGACGGCGACGGCCTCGTCGACGAAGTGCACCGTGGTGGTGAACAACGGCGCAGCGGCGACGGCGCGCGCACCGCGGGCGGTGCTGGACGCGGCGAGGACCTGGACCTTGATGTCACCCTCGGGCGGCGTCGGGTAGTTGGCGCTCGCGCTGACCTCCAGCTCGACCGGCTTGCCCACCTGCGCGTCGACGACGACGATCTGCGTCTCCGTCGGGATCTTCGGTGTGTACGGCTCCGCGGACGCGGTCGTCACAGGCGCCACGGCGACTGCGACGGACAGCGCGGTGAGCGCGACGAGCTTTCTCAGCACTACTTCCTCCTAGAGCCTTCCCCATGCAACGACCCGGCTCGTTACCCCATGACGGGAAGTGCGTTGCGCTTGATCCTAGTGGGTCAGCCGCGATTCGTGGGAGAGGTCTCCACCAGATGGCCGAAAACCACGGAGCGGTTGTCGGTGTGGAAGATCTCCGAGCACGTCAGCAACGTGATGATGTGGTCGTTCGGCTTGCCGTCGACCCGGGCCGGTGGTTCGGTCCCTCCGGAGGGGTTCGCCGGCGACTCGTCGAGCACCCAGGTCTGGGTGAAGGGGATGATGAGGTCCTCTCCCCCGCTGTCCAGGACGTAGGTGTAGGTCGCGGCCCGGGTCTCGACGATGACCTCGTCGCCGGGCTCGAGCTCGGGGAAGTCGGCGAACGGCTCGCCGTGCGTCACCCGGTGCGCGGCGAGGGCGTAATTGCCGGCGGCACCCGGCTCGGCGGTGTCCTCCATGTGGCCGACGCCGGCGGCGAGGACCTCGTCGGTCGAGCCCTCCAGCACCGGCACGGAGTAGTCCTTGCCGAACCGCGGGATGCGCAGGATCGCGCTGGCGTTGCCGAAGTCCGTGCGCACGACGTCCTGGCCGTCGGTCCAGCCGTCGAGCAGCGAGCTGCGCACCTCCTCGTGCTTGCGACCGGACTGCCAGTTGGTGCCCCAGAACTGCCAGGCCACCCACGCGAGCACGGCGAGGCCGGCGGCGATCAGGCCGCAGCCGAGCCAGAAGGAGATGCGGCGCCGGGGCGAGGCCGGCTGCGTGCCGTCGGCGTCGGGGTCCACCGGACGGCGGCGGCGTCGGCGGACGCGGCCCGCGTCCCCGGACTCCTCCGGTGCGTCGACCTGCGGCATGCGTGTCCCTCCTGAAGTCCCGGATCCAGCTCCCACACCATCCAACGGCATGCTGCCGCCGGCGTCACGGGATCGGCCCGAAACGCGGGACGCCGGGCCGGGTGCTCAGGCGAGGCGGGTACGGCGGCTGCCGCCCGCGAGGCCGCCGCCGGCCACGACCAGGCCGAGCCCGGCGAGGAGCAGCCACAGGTGCGGGCCGCCGGTGTTGGGCAGCGCGCCGGGCTCGGTCACGCCGCCGGTGTCGTCACCGCCGCCCCCGCCGACCCGGAGGACGGCGGCGTTGCGGCACCCGACGAGCTCGGCATTGTCCGGGGTGAAGGCCATCGTCACCCGGTAGCGGCCGCGGGGCAGCTCCGGCCCGACGACCTCGAGGGGGGTGCCCTCGTAGCGCACGGACCGCGTCCAGACGACCGCGCGCGGCGCGACGCGGGCGGCCCGCGCGGCGCGGGCGTCCACCGTGGAGACGGTGAGGGCGACGGTGCCGACCTCGGGCACGTTCGAATTGCTTGCCACCTCGATGACGAGGTGCACCCGCTGGCCGACCGCCACCTGAGGTGCGTTGATGTTGCAGCTCGACGGGAAGGTGGGCGGGTAGTCGTCGGTCCCGGCCGCGGCCGTGCCAGCCGGCACGAGCAGCACGACGACCGTCGCGAGGGCGGTGAGCAGTCGGCGCATGGGCCCCATCTCCGGACGTGATGAACGGTGACCCCGACCCGAGCGGGGGCGGCTTCGACCGATCAACCGCGCGCCGCGACGAGAGTTACGTCACGACCACGAGTTTTGTTCTCTGATCCGGTCAGCCGGACGCGACGAGGGGCCCGGCGCACGTGCCGGGCCCCTCGTGCTGCGCGTGATCGCCTCAGGCGGTCACTTCTTGAGCATGAAGTCCGCGCTGGCGGGCGCCCAGAAGCTCGGGTCGCTCACGCGGACCCGGTACTCCCCGGCCGACAGGGCGGCACCCTGGTTGGTCTGCGCCGCCTTGGTGGACAGGTTGTAGATGTACTGCGCGTCGGTCGCGGACCAGCGCATCGCTAGCCCGTTGGTCGCCGGCGCGGACATCGACTCCTCCATCACGCCGCCGGAGGTGTCGGCCCCGATCTTCGCCAGCGAGACCGTCGGGGTCACGGAGGTCACGTCCGCGCCGTCGCAGCCGGTGACCCGGATCTTGACCGGGATGGTCGAGCCGATCTTGAAGGTGCTCTGCGAGCCGTTCGCGTTGATCGGCTGGAGGATGCCGCTCGGGGTCACCTTGGTGGCGAAGTCCGCGCTGTCGCTGCCGGTGCCGCCGTCGTCGTCGGTGACGGTGACGGTCGCGGTGAAGGTCCCGTTGCCGGCGAAGGTGTGCGAGGCGCTGAAGCCGGAGACGGCCGGGTCGACCACCTCGGTCGAGCCGTCGCCCCAGCTGATCGTGGCGGCGTGCGTGTCCGCGGTGCCCGGGTCGGTGAACGCCGTGGTCAGCTCGGTGGTGCACGCCGCCGTCGCGGTGGACGAGGCCGTCACGGACGGCGCGACGTTGGTCGCGCCGTACCCGAAGGAGAGCTCCGCCGTGGCGTGCTCGCCGTCGGTGGCGGTCACGGTGACCGTGCCCTCGGCGACGTCGTCGTCGGTCGGGAGCGACCAGGCGAAGGTGCCGTCGCCGTTGTCGGTGAACGAGCCCGGGGTGCCGGCCGCCACGCTCAGGGTGAGGGTGTCGTTGCCGTCGGCGTCGGTGAAGGAGCCGCTGGCCGTCAGGGTGTCACCCTCGAGGCCCTTCGCGCCGTCGGCGTCGAGGTCGCCGGCCGCGGGAGCGTAGGAGTTCGGGTCGCACAGGTCGCCCAGCGCGTCCCCGTCGGCGTTCGCCTGATCAGCGTTGGAGACGTCCGGGCAGTTGTCCTCCGCGTCGGGGACGCCGTCCCCGTCGGCGTCCGCCACCTCGACGTCGGCGGGCACCACGACGAGCTTGAAGGTCGCGCCCGAGGTGCTGAAGTCGTCCTCCTCCACGCCCGGCTGGGCGGTCAGGCCGGTGACAGGGAACGTCAGGGTGACCTCGCCCGGCGTGGACGGGGTGAAGGTCAGGCTGCTGCCACCGCAGCCCTGGCCGAAGGTCACGTTCGCGGGCAGGTCGGCGATGGTGACGGCCGGGGCGGACTCGAGGGTCCGCGCGACGCCGAGCACGAGCTGGCTGCCGCTGCCCGACAGGTTGCAGCCGTTGTCCCGGTTGTCGTCGGGATCGTCGCCGGTGGGCTGGATCTCGAGCCCGACAGTCACCGGTGACCCGGCGACTGCCGTCAGCGTCTTGATCCCGCCGTTGCTGACGAAGGCGGGGTGCCATGCAGAGATGTCGTCGGCGGACGCCATCCCGGCGAGTCCGGCCGACAGGCCCAGCGCCCCCACGGCGCCGAGCGCGAGCATGCGCTTGTTGATGATCACGGGGTGTCCCTCCGGTGCGGGCCGCCGGGAGAGGAGGCGGCCGGTCCGCCGCGGGCCCCTGCCCGCGGCTGGAAAAACGTCGCACCCGGACGTCCCCCGCATCCGGCACTTCGATCGATCACATCGGATCCGAGGGAGGCCGCACCGGGTCGTCCGGTGGCGACACCGGCGTCGCCCCGCGGCGACCTCCCGGCCGATCCCGCACGGGTCCCCCACAGCTCGTTCCGCGCCTAGCGTGGAGGCCCCACCCCGACGGAAGGACGCACCGTGGCAGCCACACCGCACGACCGCCCCGACCACGACGGGCGCGGCGAGCCCGACGACCCGACGTTCCTGAACGGGACGGAGCAGCGACGGGTGCTGGACGGCCTCGCGGCGCTCGTCGAGGGGCACTACGTCTTCCCCGACGCCGGACGGGCGCACGCGACCCACCTCCGGGCGTTCCCGGCCACGGACCGGGTCGTCGCGGCGGACCGGTTCGCCCGCCGCCTCACCCGGCACCTGCGCGAGCGCGACCGCCACTTCACCGTGACGTGGGGCGAGCCGGAGCGCCTCGAGCTGGTCGCCTCCCGGCCCGACGTCGGACCGGCGATGGCCGTCGAGCGCCACGGCGAGGTCGGCGTGCTCCGGGTGACTCGCTTCGACGACCTCGACGACCCGGCCTCGGCGGCGCTGGCCCGTCGCTCGCTGGCCGGGCTCGCCGGCGCCCGCGGCGTCTTGGTCGACGTGCGCGACAACGACGGCGGCTGGCCGTCGATGGTCGAGTACCTGCTCGCCCCGTTCACCGGCCCCACGCCGGTGCACGTGGTGACCTTCCGCAGCACCGGCCACCCCGACCTGGTCGCCTGGACCCGCCCCGACCCCGACGCGCCACGCCTCGACGACGTGCCGGTCGTCGTACTCGTCAACCGGGGCACGGCCTCGGCGGCCGAGAGCCTCGCCTACACGTTGCGCACCCTCTCCCGAGCCACCGTGGTCGGTGGTACGACGGTGGGCGCGGCCAACCCGGTCGAGCTCTTCGCCGACCGCTCCGGCTTCCACGTCTACGTGCCGACCGGAGCACCGATCGACCCGCGCACGGGCACCAACTGGGACCAGGTCGGGATCGTGCCGGACGTCGCCTGCGACGACGCCGACGCCCTCGACGTCGCGCTGCGCGCACTCGCCAGCACCGAGGCGACCTGACCCACCCCCTCGTCGAGACGTCACTTCCGGGACGTCGAGACGTCACTTCCGG